>CAYQJZ010000040.1:0-15698 GCA_964417995.1 uncultured Bifidobacterium sp. | reverse complement strand
GAATCCGTAACCCTTGCCTGCACTGAAAAATTTCACACGTCCGTGCGCCATAATTTTCTTCCCCTTCCTCCGCATGAAAAGCAGGAGAAGCAAGCCATTCCGAGATTGTATGGGATGATCGCACTCCCCCTACCCTGCGACAAGAAAATATTGTAACCTCATGCAGCAGTTACGTCGAACAGTCGGACACAATAAAACCGCCGCTCAAAAATCGAACGACGGCTTATTCACCACCCTGTTAACAGGTGTTCTTGCCAGTTACTGGCCGATTAGTCGGCTGTCATATACACCACCACAACTGGTGCAGAAATACCGGTAACCTGCTGCACATTGGCGATACCCAACGTATCGGCTACGTCTTGAGCCGTGTCGGCGTCAGTGTCGTCCTCATACCACACAACAGTGGCATCCGGTAGAGAACCGCCTGAAGGATTGTCTGCTTCAACATTTGTGTACCCGGCGTTTTCTAGCACTGACTTTTGTTGAGCAGCGTACCCATTCACACCGGTTGAGTTGAGAACACGTACATATGTCGAGTAATCAACACTGCTACTTGACGAGCTGCTACTCGATGAGCTAGAGGAATCACTTGTGCTGCTTGACGAGGAATCCTCATCATCACTATCCGTATCATCAGTATCTTCAGCGTCAGAAGTGGTGCTATCCGTATCGTCGGCATTATCCTCGGAATCAGTGTCTTCATCCTCGGTATCTTCCGTACCATCCGTGCTGTCTGATGTGTCTTCGTCTTCTACCGTCTGCGACTGCCAAGGCCATGAGATTTCAGACAGCTCGCCCGACATTACGCCCCATACCAACAAACCGGCCAAAATTGCAACGACGAACACGACGATGTACGGCGCTACTCGCGACAGTAGCGAACGCTTGCCGCGATGCACGCCCTCCGGACCTGCCGGAGGGTTGTCAAACGCATCCTTCTGATACGTGTCATAAGTTTTTTTGTCGCTGCGTGCCATCAGAAACATCCCTTTCCGTGTTCACTCTAACTGCCGAGTCTAGCGGTCACTGCGGCCAGAACCAATCAGAGGCACGCAGTATATACCGGATATGCACAGCTTGGTCGTAACAACTCCTAGAGTGGATAATATGACTACTTCCCATGTCAAACCTCTGTCACAACTTGTTGAATCAGGCTGGGCTGAAGCATTGGCTGACGTCGAACCGCAGATTCACCATATGGGTGATTTTCTGCGCAGTGAACTAGCAGCTGGACGACGCTATCTGCCAGCAAGCCGCAACATTTTGCGAGCTTTTACCATACCTTTTGATTCCATTCGAGTACTTATTGTTGGACAGGATCCTTACCCCACACCTGGCCATCCAGTGGGGTTGAGTTTTTGTGTAGCACCCGACGTTCACCCTTTACCTAAAAGTTTGGTGAATATTTATAAAGAATTGGTGGATGATCTCGGCGTACCTATGCCAGCCAACGGTGATCTCACGCCGTGGACACAGCAAGGCGTAATACTGCTCAACAGATGTCTGACAGTCGGTGTCGGGAAACCTAACAGTCACCGCAACAAAGGATGGGAACAGGTCACCGACGCCGCTATTCGCGCATTGAATGCCCGCGTCGATGAACAGGGTAAACCCCAACCGTTGGTGGCAATTCTCTGGGGACGCAATGCACAAACTTTGGAACCACTGTTGACGAATGCAGTCATCATCAAATCTCCACACCCTAGTCCATTGTCTGCATCCAGCGGCTTCTTTGGATCTCGCCCATTCTCCCGCGCTAATGAGGCGCTAGAACGTATGGGGACAAACCCTGTGGATTGGAGCCTGCCGTCAGCTCCAACTCCGTAACAGACGTTACAATGTGACGGACGCGAAGGACGAAAACCTTGAACCTTGTACCGGTCAGAGACCGGCACACAACATCGGAAGTGAGCGCTATGCCGATTTTCCCCCATTCCCCTACACCGTCTCAGCCGACACTTGCAACACCTCCAGCTGCTGCGCCTATTGCGTCGACTGCGACCGCGTTAACTGACAAAGATGTTCAACGTGCGCATCAGCTTGCGGAGCGTCTGCGTTTACGATTTGCGCAGACACTTGTCGGTCAGAATATGTTGCGCGAGTCGCTGATTGTTACGCTTGTTGCCGGTGGCCATATTCTTATTGAATCAGTGCCAGGTTTGGCTAAAACCACAGCCGCTCAGACGTTGGCAACGTCGGTGTCAGCAACGTTCAAGCGCATACAATGCACCCCTGATCTAATGCCGTCTGATCTGGTGGGCACGCAGGTGTATGACTTTGCTTCGCAACGCTTTACCACGCAAATTGGCCCCATTCACGCCAATTTTGTGCTGCTGGATGAGATCAATCGTTCAAATGCTAAAACCCAGTCCGCCATGCTGGAGGCAATGGCGGAAGGTGCTACCACCATTGGCGGAGAGCGTATCGCCTTACCGAAGCCGTTTATGGTTATCGCCACGCAGAACCCCATTGAGCAAGAGGGCACGTTTACTTTGCCTGAAGCACAGATGGATCGTTTTATGATGAAGGCCGTTATGACCTACCCCAGTGCTGATGAGGAACATCGCGTGCTGGCGATGCTCACTCGGCGTGGAACTGACACTGTTGATCTGGATACGATCAGCCACGATGCCTTGTCAATTGCAGATGTTGAATTCCTACGCGATGCAGCTCGTCGCGTGCATGTTTCTGACGCGATTATGGAATACGCGGTTGATTTGGCGGCTACAACGCGCGGTGCGGGTTCGCATCCGGTACAAGGTTTGGATTCACTGGTACGGCTCGGTGCCAGTCCGCGTGCCTCGATTGCGCTGGTGCGTATTGGCCAGGCGCAGGCGTTGCTCACTGGACGTGATTATGTGATTCCTGAAGATGTCAAATCGTTTGTCCACGAGGTATTGCGTCACCGTATTATGTTGACTTTTGAGGCGATGGCTGATGGCGTGTCTGCCGATCAGGTCATTGATTCGATTGTGCGGGCGGTTCCTGTCCCATGAGTCGACACTCCCGTACCGATGACCCTATCCGAGCGAGGATTGAGGCCCTCGGAACCTCATTGAATCTGCCCACTGTTCGTAAAGCATTAGGCATGATTGAGGGTGAACATGCGTCGCAGCGACGTGGCGGCACTGACGATTTGATGGATATCCGCAACTACGAGGTTGACGACGAATCCCGCCTTATTGACTGGCATGCCAGCGCTCGTACAGGACGACCAATGGTTGTTCATCGCGAAAGGCTCACAACAAGCCGCATCTGGTTATTGATGGATGTAGGGCGAGAGATGACGGGTTTATGCCCGTCTGGTGAGCCCGCATGGCAAGTGGCAGCTAACGCTTTGTGCATGTTTGCGACCTTAAGTTTGCGTCGAACTGACGATGTGTCGCTGGTTTTCGGGGATTCTTCACGTATTGTCCGTGTACCATTCCATGGCGGTTTTGCTCAGTTTGAGAACACACTTGACGAGGCGTTGAACCGCGAATGGTCGTCCTCACGCAATATTGATGCGTTGCTTGATTACGCACGCCGTATTAACGATAAGCAGTCACTAATTGTGATTGCTACTGACGAGCATGCGATTCGCCAGCGTCATTTGGATACTGTTCGCCGTATTGCTATGACACATCCTGTGGTGATTATTGATGTAGCGACAATCAACCCGTTTGAACAGCGTGGCTTGCGTCATACTGTTGACGGCTATGATTCTCGCCGTGTTCCTGCTTTTCTTATTGATCAGGATTCAGCCAGTGAGGTAAACGTTCATCGTACTTATCAGGCGGCGGCATTAGAGCGTGAACTGACACGGTGTGGATCGTGGTTGATTCGCTCCTCGTCAAGCGAGCAAATGTTTGATGCTTTTGTGCGTATGGTCTCACGCGCATTGTCGGGCACTATGCGTAATCAGTTGCGCTCTACTCCGGCAATTCTCACCGGGGAGGCACATACGTCATGATTTCTTTGTCACTGCCTACGTCATTGTCAACGACTTCTGGAACGCTACCCATCGCAGTGGATGTTGATGACCTTACTGTTACAGGCGAACTCACCTTAACTATTCCGCTGGTGATCGCCTTTGTGATTTTCCTGTTGCTGGCAGCGTTATTGATTACGTTGGCTGTGCTGTTGTCTCGTCCAAGCAAGAAGAAGAAAGAGCGTACTGAAAAAGGTGCGCATCGTACAGCATCAGATAAGTCGGTGTGGCGGCAGCGTATCGATGATGTGATTGGTTTGTATAACAGTGGCGGTATCGATCGAGAGGAAGCATTCACACGGCTTGCTGCTGTCGCTCGCGATTATGCAACGTCTGTTAGCGGCAAAGACATGACCTCTCATACGTTAAGTGATTTGGCTCAAGAGCCACGATTGCCGGGGAATCGCCGTGGACTTGATTTGCTACGGCAAACTATTGAGGCTCTTTATCCTGCGGAATTTGCAAATGCTGCCGTTAACGCTCAAGCGCGAGTCACCACTGTGGAACAGGCGGCTGATTGGGTGTCAACTCTTGTGGAAAGGTGGCGGTAATGGATCTGTCGTGGCAGTGGCCGTGGGCAGCACTTGTAGCGCTGATTATTGCCGCCATTCTCGTTGTCATAATTGTGTGGCGCGGGCAGCAGTACAACAGTAGTGGGGATCCCGTATTCAGTCTTGACGATGATTTGTCTACAGAACACACGTCGCGAATGTTTCGCCTATGGCGTCTATTAAATCGTGTCGCTGTTGGATTGTTGGCTGTGGCATTGGCTTTGTCGATTGTTCTGGTCGCCCGCCCTTCGCAGGTGGATTCCAGTCAGGAAAGCTCAAGTACACGCGATATTGTGCTGTGTTTGGATGTTTCTGGTTCCGCGCTCCCCTACGACCGTCAGATTATTGACACGTATTTGGAACTGGTGGATAGTTTTGCTGGTGAACGTATCGGTTTAAGTATTTTTAATTCCACATCGCGAACGATATTCCCGTTGACAGACGATTATGACCTGGTTACCGAACAGCTTCAGTCAGCGAGTGATATTCTCGGCGGTGTTGAATCTCAAGACGATATTGACGCGATGAGCGATGAGGATTACCAGAACCTCGCTGATTGGCTGGAAGGCACACAGAATAAATCGAACGCTACATCGCTTATTGGTGATGGGCTGGTTAGTTGTGCTTCAATGCTGCCTGGTTTTGTTTACGGATCTTCCAGCGAAGATAGTGGACGGTCAGCATCCATTGTGTTAGCTACCGACAATGTTGTTTCCGGTGATGCCACATACTCGTTGGAAGAAGCATTGGAGTTAACAGACACGGCTGGTATCTCTGTTGACGCTATATATTCCGGACCAAGTGAGAGTGAAAGTAACGACGAAGCACTGGAAATGCAAACGCTAATCGAGGACCGCGACGGCATATTCCTTACACAATCAAATGATGCCACGGTGGATGATCTGGTACGTCAAATTAATCAGCGGCAGTCACAGAGTGGCGATGACGATGAGGGCACTGTTCAGGCTGCTTTAACTGATGCACCAGGATGGTGGACTCTTGCATTGGCAGCGGTTACTGTTGTCTGGCTGGTTGTGGTCTGGAGGCTGAGACGATGAGCTCTATAACTCTCTCCCCCGCACTTGGTTGGCCAATTGGCGGTGCTCTTGCCGTACTTATGGTTGTTATGGCTGTGCTCGTGGTGGTGCTTCATATCCGCCGTCGTGGTCGCAGTGACGACACTATTGGGGCATGTGTACGGCGATGTATTGTGTGTGTGGTTGTGGCATTGATGGCGCTAACACCGTGCATTGTGTCGACAACCACCAGTCGTGCAGTAAACGCCACTGATGTGGTGATTGCCGTGGATGTGACCGGTTCGATGGCTGTTGAAGATGCGCATTATGGTTCCGACGAGACGATAAGTCGATTGGAGGCTGCTCAACAAGCGGTCCATGATCTGACTGATATGTATCAGGATGCCAGTTTTGCAGCAATACATTTTGGCACTTCCAGTTCGCTTGATGTGCCGTTAACACCGGATGAATTGGCGATTGGCACGTGGGTGGATACGCTTTCGGTTGAAACAACGTCTGTCTCGAGCGGATCATCCTTGGACGAGCCACTTGACGTGTTGTTAACAACGGTGGAGTCAATTCGCGAGCAGCACCCTGACGATGCGATTGTGCTTTATATCATCACTGACGGTGAGGAAACGTCGAATGCAACGCGGCGCACATTCTCTTCACTGCGTGGATATGTTGACGATGCTTTTACAATTGGCGTTGGATCCACTGAGGGTGGCAAAATCCCGGTAATTTCTTCGGGAACAGATGATTCTGACGATTCTGACAGCTCAGATGATTCCGACGATTCAGATGATGACGGCGAGTGGGTTACTGACCCCGACACTGGCGAAGATGGTATCTCTGCGTTGGATGAAGAGACGCTCTCAGATATTGCCGATGAGATGGGCGGTAGCTACTTGGCTCTAGATGAAGAGAGCACTATTGATGAGGGTGAATCGCAGCGTGCGTCAGACGAGTGGAAAGTAGAAGAAACAGAGCAGGAACGCACTCGACTGACAGCTGTAGTTTGGCCGTTGGCCATTGTTGCTGTTGTTCTTCTCGCTGTTGAATTGGGATGCTGGTTGTCCACCTCGAGGAGGCTGCTATGAGCGCAAAGAGGTCAGTCAAACGAGCGCAGGAACAATCACGGTCACAGTCGTCGCAAAAAACTGCACGTTCACAGAAACAAGCGCAATCGCGTATGCAATCCAGGTCAGTACAACAGCGACCATCATCAAAAGCTTCAGTTCAAGCCGCTCAGAAGGCTCGAGCACCGCTTAGTACACGAATTGTGCTGATAATTGTGGCAGTGCTTGCAGTACTGGGACTGGCCTATACAACGATAAATTTGTATGCCGTTTATCTATATAACCACGCCACAGAGAGTCTTCAAACCAATCTTGAAACTGCTGCTGATGATACTGCTAATTTGCAGATGTTGAGTCTGCAACAAGAGCAGGTGGATTCTCAGTTCGACGAGGCTGGTGCGATGTCGGTCATGCTGTTGCCGCAGGTGCGTGAAGCAATTGAACAGAATGCAGCCACTTCACAAGAGTTAACAGAGCGCCTTGCTCAGGAGCTCGCTGATCAGCAGGGTGAGAGTGAGAGTGAGAGTGACGATTCCAGCAGCAGTACTGTTGTGGATGGCGAAAGTAGTTCAGTTAGCGGATTGACTGATGAACAGCGCCAGCAGGTAGAGGATTTATTAGAGTCCAATCAGGCATCTACGTCCAGCAATTCAGACGCTGACGACGATGCATCATCGGACAATAATGAGGAAACGTCTTCAGTAAAACCGTGGTAATAGCTGAAACAGTGAATATGTGTGCTGTAAGTAACCGCTAGCCTTCGACCACATTGCTCAGCTGAACAGACGGAATACTGCAGTAATCGTGTTCGATGGTGGGTATGAGTATCACATCATCGAACACCACTGTTACAGAAGGATTTGCCGGCGGTTCTTCAGGTTTTGCCAGTGCTGCATCACCGTGGCCAGGAGCGTCAGGTACAACTGGTTTAGCCGACTCAACTAGCGCATCGAGCACAAACAACGTATCCGGCAGCTCACCGGCACCACATACATCAACAACAGGTAGGAGTGCGCAGACTTTTGGAGCTTTTGCTTCTGTCACACCATTCTCCTACCAATACTGTGCATGTCATCAGGCCGCGGCAGACAGTCGTAGTCTTATCAATTCTCTTACTGCGTCAACGCGTACAGCATCAGAAGATTTAGCAGGAACAGTGCAGCACTGTTCAGATCTTGACTGGACAGGCAACGCAGCAACACTGTTTCGCGAACGCCTTAGCGGCCTTACTGTAACTGCAGCGTCCATTGTTGACCGTGCGAATAGCGCAGCTCATCTTGCTTTGTACGGGGGTTCATCATGAACTGGACGGTTTCTTCCCGTATTTATGGTGGGCAAGCTTATTCAGCAACAACTCTTGAGGATTGTTCTTCCGCTGCTGTGGCATTGAATGCCAGCGCCGAATCGTGGCGTATGTTGGCAACGTCGTGGAGCTCAGCACAATTAACCTTGCAGACTTTACGTTTGAGTGCGCCTTTATGTCCAGCACTATCGTCTGGTACAACAACTGTTGGGCAGGACGGTACTGTTCATGAAACAGTACCGTATGTCCGGCTGTCTGAGTGGTGCGGTACACAGTCATATGACTGCACATCAATAGCTGATTGCTTGACGGAAATGTCTGATTTGCTGGTTCGTGCCTATTCGTTGTATTCAGAAGCGGAACTGTTAACACAGCGTTTGATTAACGAGGTGATACAAGTGGCAACGCTGCTGTGCCCTCAGCAAACACTTGTCGCTACTGGAGCTGTTGCTCTTGGTGGTGTTATCGGTGGATCCATTGCAGAGAACGAGATTAATGGTATTTATGCTCTTAGTTCAACAGCATGGGAGCATGAGGGCCTGATTAGTGGTCTTGCTTCGCTTATTGCCGGTGTATCACCTGTTGATGGCGTGCTAGCAACTGACGAGGTTAATGATGCGGCTTTTTTAATTTCCAATGTGACTGCACCAATTTACGCGTTATTTCAAAGTACAAAGCTGACGGTCAGACAGGTGGAGGCACGTACTGAAGTAGTAGGTGAAGCGCATTCAGTGGCTGAAGCGTTGGAGAATTTGCGTCGCCTCGGTGAGGAACGGCTAGGAAAGATCGACCTGAACAGCGGATTGTCGTATGGAACGATTGCTATTCAGGAGTATCGTGCGGCTGATGGATCATCGTCATGGCTGGTCACCATTCCTGGTACGGATGGTAAATACGATTCACCGTTTGGTTGGCCACAAAATATTGAGTTAATGAGTAGTTTTGCTCACAGGCGTATGCAAGCAGGCAGTGCACGTTTGGTGGCAGAGGCGATGGAACGTGCCGGTGTTGGTGCCGACGATCCAGTAGCGCTAATTGGACATTCGCAAGGCGGTATTGTGGCCGCAACAATTGCTTCAGATATGAAAGATGACTACAACATTCAACATGTGATCACTGCCGGCTCGCCGGTAGCCAATCATCCGATTCCTTCGTCGACATGGGTGACCAGTGTAGAAATTGATGATGAACTGGTAGCAGCGTTAGATGGTTCACCAAATCCTGCTACAGACACGTGGCTGACTATACGTGGACAGGTTCATAAGGATTCCGATGGCAGTCTGACGCCGAGTGTTAATGCGGACGGTTCTTGTACGCCGGGAACTGGTGGCGGAGTGCAATCCATGTTTTCTGAAGCCAGTGTTAAAGATGCAACGGGTAGTAAAGAGATTTCTCATTGGTTGAAATATCATCAGGCGGCTTATCAGAATGCTACCGATTTAGGTTCTGCTGCTGTGCAGCAGCATGAGGAGCATTTTCAGCAGATTCTTGATGGCGAACTGGTGAGCACTACCTATTGGCAGGGGCGTATGACCCCTGGCACAACGGTGGCGCCTGGCGAGTCGTTGGATGTTGACACCATTGGTCTGTCATAACGAGTGGGTGCAGCATGGAAAAACATACTTGTCTTTCTCGGGGTGTAGGTACTCTGGTAGCCATGAAGCTTACCGAAATCTCCCCTGCAGTTGCTCTTACTTCTCTTGACGGCCGTTACCATAAGCAGACATCTGAACTTGTTGAATACTTGAGTGAACCAGCGTTGAACCGCGAGCGCATTCGTGTGGAAATCGAATGGATGATTCTGTTAGCTAATGGTTTCGACGGTAATGGATACGCCCCTGTTGTTGAGGGGGTTGAACCGTTAACTGATGCTGAACAGGCGTATTTACGTGCAATTCCTGAGGATTTTGGAGCTGACGGTATTGCTGAACATGCTGATATTGAAGCTGTCACTCATCACGATGTTAAGGCTGTGGAATATTACATTGACCGTCGTCTGGACACTGCTGCTGATTCCCTCGGTTCTAGCACGCAGTTGTCGCGTTTGAAGACTTTGGTGCATTTTGCATGCACATCAGAAGATATCAACAATCTGTCTATTGCCCGGTGTGTCAAGAATGCTGTCACGCAGGTTTGGTTGCCAGCAGTTCAGGCTATTGTTGATCATTTGGCTGAGAAAGCCGATGAATACCGTGATCTGTCGTTGCTCAGTTTGACTCATGGCCAGCCGGCTACGCCAACAACGTTGGGTAAAGAACTTGCTGTGTACGTATACCGGCTGAACCGTCAGCTGACGCATGTACGTAGCCAGGAGTATCTCGGTAAGATCAACGGTGCCACAGGTACGTTCGGCGCTCATCTGGCTGCTTGTCCGAACGTAGATTGGGTGGCTGTTTCCCGTGAATTTGTTACCAATCGTATGGGTTTGACGTGGAACCCGCTGACTACGCAGATTGAATCACATGATTGGCAGGCTGAGCTGTATGGCACGATTTCGCATACAAACCGTATTTTGCACAACCTGGCTGTGGACGTGTGGATGTATATTTCGCGCGGTGTGTTTGCTCAGGAACCAGTAAAGGGTGCGACCGGCTCATCAACAATGCCGCATAAGGTTAATCCGATTCGTTTTGAGAATGCGGAAGCGAATTTGGAGTTGTCGTGTTCGCTGCTGGACACGTTGTCGGCAACGCTGGTGGAAACCCGTTGGCAGCGTGATCTGACTGATTCAACCACGCAGCGCAATATTGGCTCAGCATTGGGCTATTCACTGTTGGCATTGAACAATCTGTTTGGCGGTTTAAAATCCATTCATCCGAACACCATTGTTATCTCACGTGAATTGGATTCTAACTGGGAGGTGCTCGGCGAGGCGATTCAAACGGCAATGCGCGCTTGTGAGCTCAAAGGCCTTGATGGTATGGACAACCCGTACGAGAAGGTTAAAGAGTTAATGCGTGGGCATGAGATCAACCGTGCTGATGTAGAGAAGTTCATTGACTCGCTTAATTTTGACGAACAGACTGCAGCACGGCTCAAAGCTCTTACCCCCGCCACTTACACTGGTGTGGCAGATACGCTTGTAGATTACGATCGCTGACGAAACCGGGGGCTTAATGAGGCAGAACAGCGTGGCCGATTATGACGGCGGCGCGAGCTACGGCATGGTGTACAACGACGCTGCACCGCATACTGCCGGGGAACACAGCGTGTCTGGTGATACTGCAACGGTGTCGGCAGATTCTATAACGAAGACAGTTAATGCTGATGCTAGAGCTGCTAACACTACAGGCACTGGTGCTGATTGCGATACTGGCGCATCCCACATCAACAGCATTGAGGCCAACATTGATAGCAGCATTGACGTAGATGCCCCCACCAGCGGGGTGATTATTGATGATATTCCACCCCAGCGTACCCGCGATTTTGGCGATCTAACTCATGCAGTCGGCTCGATCATTCTGGCCATTGTTATGATGCTGATCGCCGTCTATATGCGCGGCCTCACTGCTGGCGTGGAATCCGACGCACATACGGTGGCTCAGTCCTTTGGCTGGTTAATGGATGTACCAGCGTCGTTGTTACAACAGATCGCCACGATTGCCGTTGTGGTTTGTGTGCTATTCCAACTGTTAATCAGTCGCGAATGGTTGCAATCGGCTATTGCATTAATAGCAATGTTCGGCGGATATGCGGCTGTGTGGGCAGTGTCATTAGCAATCACCAGTGTTGGTTTCGACATATTAATCGAAGGTTTGCAATCACCCACCACTGTGGGTTCGTCAACGCTGTTACCGGATTTTTATGCGGGTTTTGCTGCGTTCCTTACAGTGGCGGGACCACGACGTATGCGTTCCTCGGTTAAATGGAGTTGGAATACGTTGTACGCGCTGGCCGTGTTATTCGTTGTTTTGTCGTGGAATTCCATACCGGGTGTTGTTGTCTCATTCGCTGTTGGGCGTACTGTGGGCGCGGTTATACGGTTTGTTGTCGGTACGCAAAACAAAGGTGCGTGGGGTAATCAGATTGTTCAATCACTGGAGTCTATTGGTCTTAACGTCGCTTCGCTGGTTCGCCGCCCTGAAGCGCACGAGGATTCAGGCCTACTGCGGGCCACGCTAGACGACGACCTGGCCGAGAACTCCCGAATTTACGATATGACCGATACTGATGGCCGACAGTACACAGTATCCGTAACCGACGCACAATCGCATAATGCCGGCTATCTTAATCAGTTGTGGCAGTGGCTGCGTCTGACCGGTGTGGCGATGCGACGTGATCGTTCCGCTTCTGATGCCGTGCATCATCATTTTTCAATGCTGTTAGCACTGGATCATATTGGTTTGGCTGTGCCCCAAGCTTACGGCATTGTCGATACCAGTGAATCATCGATTCTGGTGCTTTGTGCTGAGTCAACAGCTGTAGAGTGCAATCTCAATACGCTAACCGATGATGACGCTGTAGCTTTGATGCGTTATCTTGACGTTGCGCATCGGAGAGGATTCTCTCATCATCGTATTACTCCAGAAACGCTCGGCCGCTCCCCTATTGGCACTCCCGTTATTGCCGGATGGCAAAACGGCGATTACACCAGTACTGGGGCAAATCAGGCAATTGACAAGGTGCAGCTTCTTATTCTGCTGGCAATGTTACTTGATATTGACCGTGCTGTAGCAGCAGGACGTTCAGTATGGGGCGACGATGCGATGATAAAGTTGCTGCCCTTTGTGCAGAAAGCCGCGATTCCGGCAGGTACGCGCGCACTGAACCCGTGGGGTAAGCAACTGCTCACTGATGTACGCGACGCATTGCGAGCATTGGCGCCACAAGAGGTGTCTGAAGCGATGGAGCCGGTGAAACTGTCTCGCTTCAGTATTCGCTCGTTCGTTATGATCGCTTTGGTGATTGTGGCCGTTATTGTTGTTTTCACACAGATGCGACCAGACGAAATCATCGACGCTATCTCGAATGCAAACCCCGTTATGGCGATACTGTGTATTCTGTGTGGTTTAATTGCCTGGTTTGGTTCGTCACTCACCCTTGGTGTGTTCATGGATCGAGAACATCGCGACACTTTTGGCGTGTTCTTCGCACAAGCAGCTTCCGGTTTTACCGCCGTATCGATGCCAGCGGGTGTTGGCCCGGCCTTTGTAAACTTACAGTTCTTACGTAAAAGCGGTTATCGCAATACGCGCGCAACTGCGATAATGAGCGCTGTCTGGGCTATTCAGGGTGGTACAACAATCCTGCTCCTGTTAGTTATCGGTATTTTTACCGGCCGCAATATGCTGTCTGGCATGATTCCCACGAATACGCTGATTATCGCTATCGCTGCTGTAGCTCTGGTTGTTTCTGTTGCTATGGCCATTCCTCCGGTACGCCGGTTCCTTGTCCAGAAATATCTACCGATTATCAAGGCTTACGCAAGGCAGCTGGTGAATGTGTTGACACAGCCAAAACAACTAGCTATCGGTTTTGCTGGCGCGTTGATCCTTAACGTAGCAACTGGTTTAGGGTTCTGGGCAGCACTGATGGCTTTTGGATACCAAACAAACCCGATTGAAACGATTTTCGTTTTTCTACTGGCTAACACTTTGGGTTCCGCAGTACCTACACCAGGCGGCCTGGGCGCGGTAGAAGCAGCATTGACCTTCGCTTTTACATCAGTAGGAGTTCCTGCAGCTGTGGCATTGTCGGCTACATTGGTCTATCGAGTAGCGTTCTATTGGCTGCGTATTCCCATGGGTGCGCTGGCAATGAAGTGGTTAGATAGGCATAATTTGATCTGACCAATTTGTCAAACATGATGTTTTTCACGCAAAGTATGACGAATTCCGCGGAAAAATGCCGATAGTGCCAGTTTTCTGCGCTATTATCGGTATGAACCAATGGGCGCTGGTTTGAGAGAATAGCGCCCCCTGACTCACAGAAGGATGCTGTATGGCATACAACAAGTCCGACCTCGTGTCGAAGATCGCGCAGAAGTCGAACCTGACCAAGGCTCAGGCTGAAGCTGCAGTTAACGCTTTCCAGGATGTTTTCGTCGAGGCCATGGAGTCCGGCGAAGGCCTCAAGCTCACCGGCCTGTTCTCCGCTGAGCGTGTTAAGCGCGCCGAGCGCACGGGCCGCAACCCGCGTACTGGCGAAACCATCAAGATCCCTGCTTCCTATGGCGTGCGCATTTCCGCTGGTTCTCTGCTGAAGAAGGCGGTTAACAAGTAAGATCGTGGCGATCACTACTTATACGCCCTCGGCTACACTGCCGAGGGTTTTGTTGTATACGATACAAATTCGAGCTGTGCCCATACCTTACACATTTTTGAGATATAGCCTCAAAATGGGGCTGTAGGTCAAAAGGGGCCTACAGCTCCGAATTCCACACCCACCCCCACCAACTAACCTCATCACTAACTACCCCAACCACCAACAGATACACAATCCGACCAATAACCCCAAATTTTACGGGAATTGGCAGGCAAATACTATGTTTTGTAAACCCTCAAAAACAGCAAAACTCAAAATTTTTGAATATTTCGTTTATTTCGATAAAATTCAGATAAGCAAAGATAAACAACGAAAGTTGATATGCGAGACAAAGGACGCAACATGTCTGAGACCGCGATGACGAACGAATCCATGACATATTACCCCCAGGCAAGCAGCCGACGTCAGCTCATGGATATCAAACAAGAGTTTGAAGAAATGCAGATGGATTCAGATTTTCCGCTTGCCACCATCAAAGTACCCGGCCACGAGGCACGCCCTCTTACCACTGAACTCGCCAATGTGCTGATACAAGTGGCCGACCAATTATCACGTGGCAAGGCAGTGCTTGTTGCGCCACGCGATACCCATCTCACCACACAGGAAGCTGCCGACATGTTAGGCATGTCTCGACCAACTTTTGTCAAATTGCTAGAAACAGGAAAGATTCCTTTTAAAAAAGTAGGCCGCCACCGCCGCGTACAACTGCAAGACGTTGAGCATTATTCCCGTGCACGTCACAATAAGATGATGCGTAAAATGGAGAACCTTGCTGCCGAGACTGACATATTTGAGACAGTTGACAACCCGTTAATTCGGGAGTAAACGGAATCATGTTGTTTCCAGTGTTCTTCGATACATGCACGTTATACGGCGCACTGATTACGGATCTTGTTCTTCGCTTTGCAGAGTGCCGGCTTTACACGCCGTATTGGTCACCTGACGTACTGAAGGAGTTGGAACGGGTACTTACAGCACATATCGGTAAAGAGAAAGCTCAACGTCGTGTCTGTCTAATGGAACAAGCTTTCCCTGATGCTGCAATATGCGGATACGAAGAATTAATCCCTACCATGCAATGCAGTAAGGAAGACCGTCATGTTCTTGCAGCGGCTTGTTATTCTCCTGCTGAAACGTTGGTGACGTTTAACGTTAAGGATTTTCCTCGTGACACTGTGGAACAGTACGGCATTGAAGTTAAACACCCGGATGATTTTCTACTGGATGTGTTTGATTTAAATCCGGGCTTAATAAGCCAAATATGTCTAACTGCATTGCGTAGCTATCGGCTTTATCCCGTGACTCCGAACGAGCTTTGTGAGGTACTAGCTAAAAGCAGCGTTCCACAATTTGCCACAAAGATCTACCCATCATTAGATGCTTTATATCGAGCTATGTAGGAACATGAGTCTTTTCGATAGCAACCACCTACGAAAAACACCAATACGCAGCACGAGCATCATCACAGCGTTAGTGCGGCATACCCAACCAGTGCAGCAACATGCCCACTTTCTA
>CAYQJZ010000039.1:9101-16110 GCA_964417995.1 uncultured Bifidobacterium sp. | reverse complement strand
ATGCTGCGTGTACTGCATATCCAGAGCACCCAATAGACGGCAATCGTACTAGTAGTGAATGGCGTGCCGTCGAGTAATAAAGGAGGCTGCAAAGCTATGCGCGCGTCATCACGATTTGCTATTGGAGTGCACACAATGCTGTGTATCGCGCAGTTTGGCGAGGCATATAAAGTCACATCGCAGCTGGTGTCGCAAAGCACAGGGCAAAATCCGGTGGTGATTCGCCGTACATTTGTGCAGCTCAAGCAGGCTGAATTAATCAATGTTGAACGTGGTGCCGGTGGTGCAACATTTACTAAAAATCCTGCTGATATTACTTTGCTTGATATATTCCGCGCCACCGAAGATGACGACAGTGAATTCTTTGGATTCCACGAGACATCGAATCCTGAATGCCCAGTTGGGCACAATATTCATGCCGTGCTTGATCCAGAAATTCAAGCGTCAAAGCGAGCGCTTGAGCGGCGTTTAGAAGCTGTGACTTTACAAGATCTTATTGATCGTTTGCACAAGTTGCTCGCGTCTGAATCGAGCTTAGCAGCGGCTGATTAAACGGTAGCGGTGGTACAGCAGTAACTAAGCTCCTTGAGTCTACGGTGACGTGTTCACAAGAAGGCTATGGTATGTGTTCGGCTCGCGGCACATTTCACCGCGTCACCACATGCGGTGTGGCAAACTAAAACATAGTGCATTCAGCCGCGCGTAAAACCAGAGAACGCAAGGCCATAGAGATATAGAGCAATGAAAAGGGGTTGTTGTGGCCGAGAACAACGAGGATGTGCTGCATGTCGAGGGTGGTAAGCCGCTGAACGGCACCATCAAAGTGCGCGGCGCAAAAAACTTCGTCAGCAAAGCAATGGTGGCTGCGCTTCTCGCACCAGATACCTCAGTTTTGAAGAATGTTCCCGAGATTCGTGACGTGCACGTTGTTTCTGATCTTCTTCGTCTCCATGGCGTGAACGTTAACGTTGACGGCGCCAAGGGTGTGGTAACCATTGATGCTTCCCACGTTGAAATGCCTGATATAGCAGACGTTGATACATTGGCGGGTTCCTCGCGTATTCCGATTCTATTTTCCGGTCCGCTGCTGCACCGCCTTGGTGAAGCATTCATTCCTGCACTTGGTGGCTGCAATATTGGTGGGCGTCCGATCGATTTTCATCTCGACACGTTGCGCAAACTTGGCGCTACCGTCAACAAAGAACATGCCGACGGTATTCACATTACTGCACCGAACGGTTTGAAGGGTGCCAAGATTCATCTGCCGTACCCGTCCGTTGGTGCTACTGAGCAGACTTTACTTGCCGCAGTGCTTGCTGAAGGCAAAACCGAGCTGTCTGGTGCTGCTACCGAGCCTGAAATCATGGACTTGGTGGCTGTACTGCAGAAGATGGGCGCCATCATTTCTGTAGACGTAGACCGCACCTTCCGCATCGAAGGCGTTAAAGAACTTAAAGGCTACACTCATACATCGTTAACTGATCGTATTGAAGCCGCCAGCTGGGCGTCTGCTGCGCTCGCCACGCATGGAGATATTTTTGTTAAAGGCGCCGCTCAGCCAGATATGATGACGTTCCTCAACGTTTTCCGCAAAATCGGCGGCGAGTTTGACGTTACCGACAAAGGCATTCGTTTCTGGCACCCCGGTGGTGACCTGCATCCGGTGGCCATTGAAACAGACGTGCACCCTGGCTTTATGACTGACTGGCAGCAGCCGTTGGTTGTGGCGCTGACTCAGGCTAAGGGCTTGTCGATTGTGCACGAGACTGTGTATGAGAATCGTTTTGGTTTCACTAAACCGCTTGTAGAGATGGGCGCCACCGTACAGCTGTATCGCGAATGCCTTGGTTCCCTGCCATGCCGCTTCCAGCAACGCAACTATAAGCATTCAGCTGTAATTTTCGGACCAACCCCGTTGACTGGTCGCGATATTGACGTGCCGGATTTGCGCGGCGGATTTAGCCATTTGATTGCAGCGCTCGCGGCGTCTGGGCCATCCAATGTGCACGGCATCTCGCTGATTGACCGTGGTTATGCTGACTTCCGTGGCAAACTTGAAGCCTTAGGCGCCGCAGTTGATTAGTGGGTGAAGTTTTCATCTTCCCAATCGTGGCGTAAGTAAAATCTCGATGCAGATTTATTCACTTTGCTTGTTACATAGATGGCGACGCGCACACCTATCTAGCAAACATCTTTGGCAATGACCCTGCGATATTTGGTCTATAGCTCAACAATTCTGCCGAAACACGGGGGCTAGGTAGATATGTACCTAGGCTTCGGGCCTGCTTCTATACTCGTACGTATGGCTGAAGGAACAACGTGGGGTGACTCCCGGACAAGTGGTGGGCGCGGTTCTTCTTATGTAGAGGGTGCAACCGGTACACCAGTGCACGATGCAATCTTTGACCGTGTGCCCCCGCATGACGACGACGCGGAGAAAGCCGTTCTTGGTGGCATGCTGATGAGCAAAGACGCTATCGGTGAAGTTTCACAGATGATCGATGTCACTGATTTCTATCAGCCGCGGCATCAAACCATTTATGACGCCATTATTGACTTGTTCTCTGCCTCGCAGCCGGTTGACGTGGTACTGGTTGCTAACGAACTACTCAAAGCTGGTGACTTAGAAAAGGTTGGAGGAGCTGACTACCTGCACAATCTTGTGGCTTCGGTGCCAACAGCAGCCAATGCCACCTATTACGCCGAGATTGTGCACCAGCGTGCAATCTTGCGCAATGTTATTGCTGCCGGAACCAAGATTGCTCAGCTCGGCTATTCTGCCGAAGGCTCACAGGCAGAAGACGTTGTTAACCTCGCACAGTCCGAGGTCTACGAGATGAGTGTCGGTAAAGTGCGTCAGGACTACACGGCTATTGGTTCAGTCGTTCATGACACGTTGGAGATGCTCGATAAGTTACAGAATGGCGATATTGAGCGCGGTGTTCCCACTGGTTTCCGTGATATTGACGAGGTAACACAGGGGTTGCAGCCTGGCCAGATGATTGTTGTTGCTGGTCGCCCTGCAATGGGTAAGTCCACACTTGGTATTGATTTTGCGCGCTCAGCATCGTTGCACCACGGTTTAACCTCTATCGTGTTCAGCTTGGAAATGAGCAAAGTGGAGTTAGCACAACGCATCATCTCCGCAGAAACAAATATTCCGCTCGTGGCCATGCGTCACGCTGACGACATCACGCCTGAACGGTGGAATACACTCAACGACTTCTGGGGCAAAATGCAGCAGGCGCCATTGTTCATTGACGACAGTCCCAACATGAGCCTGATGGAGATTCGTGCTAAGTGTCGCAGACTCAAACAAACTAACGATCTCAAACTCGTTGTTATTGACTACCTGCAGCTCATGTCATCCGGGCGGCAAGTAGAAAGCCGACAGCAAGAGGTCTCCGAATTCTCTCGTGCGTTAAAACTGCTTGCCAAAGAGCTGGAAGTTCCAGTTGTTGCTCTGTCGCAGCTCAACCGTGGTCCAGAAATGCGCAACGACAAAAAACCACAGCTATCTGATTTGCGTGAATCCGGATCAATTGAGCAGGACGCCGACGTGGTATTCCTTGTGCATCGTCCCGACTTCTACGACAAAGAAGATCGCCCCGGCGAGGCTGACATTATTATGGCTAAACACCGTAACGGCCCCACCGATACCTTCCACCTTGCCTTCCTCGGTGCAACCTCCAAATTCAAAGATATGCCGCAGGATTACAACAATCAGGGGGTATGACGTGCCTAGCGAAAACCCGTCTACGAGCAGCACTAGTACTGGCATCAGTACTAGTGCACTTCGCAAACCATGGTATGCATTCACTACGCCCCTTATCGGCAAAGGCATACGCAAAGCGGCACGCCTGGCACACTCAGGCGGTAGTGCATTTCCCGGAAAAATCGCTGAGACAATCGACCCCAGCTTTCTTGCGCGTACACTCGCTCAACTGCCACTCGGCGTGGTACTCGTTTCTGGCACCAACGGCAAAACCACCACCACACGCATGGTTGCTACCATGCTTGAAGGTCTAGGACTGAGAGTTTTTACCAATCCCACAGGGTCAAATTTCACACGCGGTGTTGTTTCCGCATTACTCGACAAGGTGACCCTCAGCGGGAAACTCGATGCGGATATTGCAGTGCTCGAACTCGACGAAGCCTACGCTGTGCATTTCGTCAAACAAGTTCAACCACGCTACTGCCTACTGCTCAACGTAATGCGTGATCAACTTGACCGCTTCGGAGAAATCGACAATACAGCACGACTACTCAGCCATGTTGCTGAAGCAACAACAGGCACAGTCGTGCTCAACCGAGAAGACCCGCGCATCGCCGCACTCACCACAGTCGCCAATAGCGCCAGGGAAGTTCGTTACTTCGGTCTAGATAGCAGTTTGCAATCCTACTTTCCGTCCGATGACGATATGACCACAACTGTTTCCGTGGCTGGACTGGTCAACAATATACAGAACACGGACAGCAACAGTGAATCTAACACTGATAGAAGCAACAGTGCTGATAAAAGTGTTGGTAGTGCCACTGGTGACAGTCCGCGCTCTACAACTACAACAGGGAGAAAGTCTCAGTCTGTTGACACAGATGGTCGCAGCACAGTTGAAGCCGATGTACTTTTAATGGCAGTCGGTGATCATGAAGCTACCTTCCACATGGATGGCGCCAATCTGACCACGGCAGTCAAACTCGAAGGCGTGTACAACCTCTACAACGCAGCAGCAGCGCTCGCTGTTGTACGTGCGGTACTTGCCGACCCTGCTGCAAGCACGATGGTCAATAAAGCAATGGTGCGTTCAACGGCAGAAAACACAGCACTACATACGGTACATTTCAGCCAAAGTAGGGTAGCAGCTGCTGTGTTGTCCAGCAGTGCTTCGCCTGGTAATGGTGCTCATTCTGTTACAACGCCAGATGTGGCAGGCAACGAATCTGAAGCACAGTTGCAGAGAACGTCTCAATCGCTTCCTGTGAGTAATCAACAGTTAATGCAGGTGCTATCAACAGTTACGCCAGCTTTTGGTCGCGGTGAGGCCATCGATGTTAACGGGTCTCAAGTTGAACTATTGCTTGTTAAAAATCCGATGGGATTCCGTCTGTCTCTTGCTTCGTTCCAGCCACAAGGGCATGACACGATGATTTGCATCAATGACGAATATGCTGACGGTCGTGATATGAGCTGGCTATGGGATGTGGATTTCACCAGCTTGCGGCCTACTGGTGTAGCACAGGTTTCTGGCGTGCGCGCGTGGGATATGGCATTGCGTCTCGAATACGATCAAGTGCCGGTTGCTAACGTCAGTACTGATCTCGATACAGCAGTAGAACAATTTGTTACAGCAAACCCCGGTACACCCAAACACATTTACTGCACGTATACAGCAATGCTTGCCGTACGAGCCAAACTTGGTCGCATCACCAACGTTGCTGATGCTGGAGTTGGCAGGTAAGGGGGAGTTAATGGCAGATATTAAAATGACAGACACTAGCAGCACACGCCTCGCAGACTCTGCGCCCCAACAGTCGTTTCAACAGTCACTTCAACAATCGCAACAACAGGTGCTTCAGCAAATGCCTCAGCAGTCAGTGCCGCAGCCAATCGACGTCATATCCCTATACCCGCGAGATATGAATATATACGGTGATTCCGGCAACGTACTCACCATTACCCGCAGACTGGCGCTCTATGGTTACCAGCCGCGTGTACATGAACTCAATCAAGGCGACCCGTGGCCTGAACACGTTGACATGATTCTCGGCGGCGGTGGACAAGACACCGGTCAGAAAAAAATAATTGACGACCTTTTCACGCGTGCAGACAAACTACGCGAATTCGCTGCTGATGGCGTGCCTATGCTGATGATCTGCGGCTTGTACCAGTTATTCGGCGACTATTTTGAAACCATTGACGGTACCCGACTCGACGGTATCGGCATTATTGGAGCTCATACTATTGGTCGTGACGTGCGCATGATCGGTAATCTTGTTGAGCTCTCCGATACCTTTGGTGACATCATCGGCTACGAGAACCACTCTGGACAAACCTTCCTCGACCCTGACGTAGAACCTCTCGGTCACGTTGACCACGACGGCACTGGCAACAACGGTGAAGACCACACTGAAGGTGCGCGGGTTAACAACGTTATCGGCACATACATGCATGGCTCACTGCTACCTAAGAATCCACAAATCAGTGACTACCTTATACGTGCCGCAGTTGAGCATCGCTACGGTACTTTCCAACCTCACCAAACCGAAGAGCAGCAAGCAGAGCTTGCACGCATCGATACCATTGCCGAACATGCTCGCACCGTTGCTGCCTCGCGACCGAGATAAGAAGTAACCACGCTGCCTGGCAGCTCCTGAATCCTTTCCAATCCGTGGGTCTACTTCTTCCACGAATTTAATACCCTCCAGAGCAGAACTTGAACCCTTCCAGCCCGTGGATCTGCTACCCGTGTAACAGCTGCATAGTGGAGTAGAGTTGGAACTGAGTTCGTTCTAAGGAGGGAAAATGGCAGGAATCGATCTGGGAGAAGGCCTTCGCAAGGTATTTCTAGCTGGCATTGGCGCCTTGGCAACTACCGTCGAAACAAGTCAAGAGATCGTTGACGATCTAGTCAAGAAAGGCGAACTGACAGTTGAACAAGGCAAAGCACTGAACACCGAACTCAAGCGCAAAGCCAAAGAAGTCAAAGAACAGCAGTCCGCTTCAAAAGACGCTGATACTGCTGAAAACGCAACCGAATAACACGCACAATACGTTTCACGTCGTCCGGCATGTATGAATCACACGCCGGACGACGCATAATGTCACGACGTTTGATGCCACAATGACCCGGAACACGCATTCCACCAGCACCACCACGCCATCGTCCACGCCAGAGGTGCGCGACGGCGATTCAGCATGTCCACAAGGTGCTCAAACAAACGTTGATGTCGCAGAAAAAGCAGAGCAGTTCAATCAGAAGCAGCAGAAGTCACAAAAAACAGAGAAAGT
>CAYQJZ010000039.1:0-9001 GCA_964417995.1 uncultured Bifidobacterium sp. | reverse complement strand
ACTGACGAGGTTATCGGGCTATTTGGCACCCGTCGTGTTTCCTTCTCCGAGCGCTACCACCTCACACGTGTTAGCAAAATCAAACGCCTGGGACAGATCGCGCGCATTGTGAAACAATTCGACGTTGTTCACGGCCTTACCCCCGTCAAAATGCGCCTAATGCTGGAAGCACTTGGTCCGACCTTCGTCAAGGTTGGTCAGAATCTATCAATGCGCTCCGAAATTTTGCCGCAATCCTTCTGCGATGAACTATCCAAATTGCGTGCCGATGCGGATCCCATGCCCTACGAGATTGTTATCGACACGCTGAACAACGAATACGGGCGCCCGGTTGAAGAAATTTTCGATCATATTGATTCCACACCACTTGGTTCCGCATCACTAGCACAAGTCCACCGAGCTACCCTGATCACAGGCGAAGACGTGGCCATCAAAGTTCAGCGCCCTGGTGTGCGCGACACAATGGCACAAGACGTGTCCATTATGCGTTCCATCGCTAAGGCTGCTACAAAAATGTTCCCCAGCGCAGCCCAAGTTGTTGACCTCAGCGGCGTAGTCGAAGAACTGTGGGACACCTTCGAGTCAGAAACTGACTTTCTTGTTGAAGCACGTAACCTCAGCGAATTCAAACGTTTCTGCAAGCCATACGCTTATATGGACTGCCCTAAGCCCTACATGGACTTGTGTACAGAACACGTAGTGGTGATGGACTACGTAGACGGTATTTCCGTGTCCAAACCCGATGAGCTGATTGATGCCGGTTATGACCTCGAAGAAATCGGCACCAAACTCGTTGACAACTACGCCACACAAGTACTCGACGACGGCTTCTTCCACGCTGACCCTCACGCAGGAAACATCATCATTGATGGTGGGAAAATCGTTCTCATCGACCTTGGTATGACTGGTCGACTCGATTCGCAAACTCGCTCAGTGCTCAAAGAAATAGTCTTTGCTGTCGCCAAACAGGATTCCCCAGCACTTGCCGACGGATTGCTGCGGTTCTCAGGTGCAGAAACTCAACCCGATGATTATAGTGCGTTACTTGCTGACCTTGATGTAATTGTCAAAGAGTATGGCACAGTGGATCTCAAAGACCTCAATCTTTCAGCATTTGTGACTGCACTCACTCAACTTGCACAGCGCCACGGCATTGAAGTACCCAGTACCGTGACTACAGTCGCTCGAGCACTTGTCACGCTTGAAGGCTTACTCGACGAATTCATTCCCAACGTGAACATGATCGAGATCATTTCCAGTCATATTGCCAAGTCGAAAAGCACAGACCGGGCGCTCGCAGACGAAATTAAAGCATTAGGAGTTGAAAGCTACCAGGCAGTGCACGGTCTGCTGGGTGCGCTTTCTGAAGTTAAAGTAGCCGCACGTATGCTCACACGCGGCCAACTGCGCGTCAACATGGAGCTCACCGGTGCTGAAGAACCAATGCGGCGACTCTCTGACATGGTGAACCGCCTGACGATGGCGTTAATTGTTGTTGGTTTGTACGTTGGTTCGTCAATTGTTTACTATGCTGGTGTGCCGCCAATACTTTTTGGTATTCCTATTGTTGGTCTGCTTGGCTACGTAGTGGCATTCGTTCTATCAGTGTGGATTGTGTTCGACATTTATTTCAAAGGTCGTCACAAGCCAAAAAAGCGGTGAAAAGAAACAGTGAGCTGACAGTGTGCTGACGGTGCACTGACATGTGCTGACGGTGTGCGAGCACGTTGAACACGTTGAGCACGCTTGCAGCTGCTGACATGTCTACACGCGTTTTGCGTAGCCATGTCAGCAATAAACGTATACCCACGCGTGGTTATTGGCTTGCTAATTATCTCTAAATCTCTAAATCTCGCTAATTCTCTCTAAATCATCGCCAATCAGGGCGGTCTGTTCTCCAGAACAACACAATTTCGCCGATTTCTGGGTCGTGCGGGTCAGCATTCTGGTTGTTCTTGAACGAATAGCTGTGCCGATTCGGGTCGTTAAATACCCATGGTTCAATAATTCTGTTCGCTTGCATTGGCCGGTCGATTGCTGTCACGCCAGTGCCAAAGTCAGTGCGATCGTCAAGATACGGATCAAATGCAAGCACGTTACCATTCTCAATACCAGTTAACAGAATGTAATGGTTGTCATCCTCATGACAGACGCGAGCTATACCAACAACGCCAGCATTCAACGCTTGCATAGCAAGCGAGTCTGGAGACATTACTACATCGTTACCGCTGATGATGGCGCTGGCAATGGGCATCAATCCGGCCTGTCCAATAGCAGAAGCGTAGCGGGAAACGTGGCGCATAGCCTGAAGAGAAGTACCATGGCGACCGCGTGAACCGCTGTCATCAAAATCGTCAAGCGTGGATTCGTAAATGTGAATAAGTACAGTCGGTGCTATCTCTTCGCGGTCAAAGAGACAGCGCAATGCGTTGATCAGGCTAGCTGGTCCACAGTCATATGATGAGGTTTGATAAGTCAGCGGGTTCTTCATTGATTTCCTTCCTTGGCGCGCCCGTTGACGTCGGTGTGTCTACGCAAAGGGGTTACGTGATGCAGCGCCGGTTTACTTGGGGTTGTGTATACCGTAGCAAATTGGCGTTATGCTGTTTCGCGCCAGGCTGAGAGCGGGCTGAATGACAATTAACAGTGGTGTTTAATGACTGTGGCTGTCGTTACCACGCCATCAGGTTGCACCATGGTGGCGGTAACATAACGCCAGAACAGTTGTCGCTTCGAGGAGGAACGTCATGGAGATCAAAGTTCTGCGGGTCTTTCTTGCCGTTGTTGAATATCGAGGTATTTCTGCTGCTGCTGAATCACTGGGAATTACTCAATCTACGGTGTCTCGCCAATTGCAAGCGTTAGAAGACGATCTTGGCGTTACATTGTTTTTGCGTGGTAATCGAGGCCGGCAATTGACTTTAACGTCGGACGGTCGTATTTTGCTGCGGCGAGCACAAGAGATTGTCTCATTAGCAGAACGAGCCATGCATGAGTTGTCATCCTCAGATAGCGATGTTGCGGGAGATGTAACTATTGGTGCTGCTGAAGCGGAAGTGGTGCGGTTCCTTTCGCAGATTGCAGTTCAAGTACACGAACGCAACCCACGTATTCATATCAATATTTACAGCGGCACTGGTTCTCAAATTATTGAGCGGCTTGACGAAGGACTCGTGGATTTTGCGGTAGTTATTGAGCCGATTGATTTGGCTCAGTACAACCATTTGCAGTTGCCTGTAATGGATTCATGGTCTGTCATGATGCGCAAAGACCATCCTTTAGCATCTAAAGATGCTATTACTCGTGATGATTTACGCGGAGTGCCGTTGATTATTCCAAGTAATTCTGACAGGCGTAATGATTTGTCTGGTTGGTTGGGTGGCAGCTTATCGCAGTTGAACGTAGTCGGTACGGTTAATTTGCCTCATAATGCTGCATTTATGGTTGAAGCTGGGTATGGTTGTGCGATCACGGTGCGCAATTCCCTGTTGAATACCAGTGGAGAATTATGCGTCAAACCATTGTTTCCGCCTGTAGAAGTGTGGTTGAGTATTGCATGGAAGCAGGCTGTACCTATGTCTGCGGCATGTCGGGTTTTTCTTGATGCTTTGCGCGAGGAACTTGCCGCCAGCGGTGAGAACAGTTAGGCGATAGCAGCTGATAAAACCGCTCGTTGATTACCTTATGGAATATGTGAGTGGGCGACGTAGCAGTGTGGTCGGAGTTCTGCTGCTTAAAAAACCTACAGAATGGGCTAAGTTAACGGTAGTGTCCGAGGTTTTGCGCATTTTGGGTTTGGTTGGTGGGCGGTGTCAGGTGTGAGCATCGGGCGTGGGGAGTTGTACTTGGGCGCGCGTGTCGGGGGATGTGTCGTCTGTTCCTTTTCGTCGGTCCGCCGCGCAACTGGCAAGTCTTGTCCCTGATGGCTGTCTTCGGCTCATGCCTTCCGGTACGTCAGACGACCACGTGCCGGAGTTCCAGCATGGGAAGGCGGGAAGATCAACCACCTCCGCCAGGCATCCTCAACGCTAATTCCCCCCTCACAACACGCCTACTCTCACAAAGCCGCCCAAAAAATAGGGTCTGTTAGCCCAGCGTGGATATAGATTCTGCGCGGACGCTTCTTGCGACGCTTCTTGCGAATCGGTTAACCCAGCGTGGATATAGACTCTGCGAAATTGGAATTAGGGTGCTAAAAGTGCGTCGTGTATTGTCATTTATTACTTGGCTTTAAGTATCCGTGGCATCCAACCTCTTGCATAAAACTTGTATCCACGATGGGTTAACAGAGCCAAAATAAAACACACAATTCTTTACTTAGCCCATGGTTGATGTTTGTAACTGTTAACTGGTGTGTGATTGTTTATCGCACCCAGTGCGTGATGCCATAATTCCCTCCTGGCTTTTCTGTATTGGTGATTGCTGAATTAGCTTTCGTGTAATTCTTTTTCTTCAAAAACGAACATTCGTAACAGAGAAAATGTTCACTTGTAAAAAGTGCATGTTATTACAAGAAATAATATCGGAATATTGAATATCGTTGATATATAGCCATATATAGAACGCACATAAAGCTGAAAAATAGAAATAAATGTCAAATTATGCTCAAATATCGACAGGATATCGAACAAAACAATGTTCGAATGTCACTACTTGATTCAATAACAACTGTTACACCGATGTGCAGTTGCTACACCGGTGACATATCCAACTAATGCACGGGGCTATGCCGTTCCCAACTCGGCAATGCGGCTGAGCTGGCCCTGGGCTGGACCGCACAAAGGAACGGCAAACCAAGGGAAAGCAGAAAAGGACGAGCAATGTTAGGTATCAATATTGATGACGTCATCGCCGTCATCCAGTCGGTACAAACGCAGCTCATCGTAATTGGCGTGGCGCTTGTGCTGGGCGTCATCATAACTATTGCGGTGAATAAGAAAACCGTTGCCTCTCAAGGTGTGCGCAAACTTACTCACTCCACAGCATGGGTGGCAGTGATTGTTGCTATTGCAGTGTGCGTCAACCTTATGCTGACGGGTCCATTAAGCAGCATGATTACGATGGCCACTGCCGAACGTTACGAGCTGTCGGAAGAGACTATCGAAGCTACCGAAGAACTGGCTGTTGAAATTGAACGCGAAGGCATTACGCTGCTGCAGAACGACAACGACATGCTCCCGCTAACAGATACCAGTACCATCAATGTATTCGGTTGGGCTTCTACCAATCCAATTTACGGCGGCACAGGTTCTGGATCGCTATCTGACCAGTACGAGATGACTTCGCTGTTAGACGGTTTGAACGATGCCGGTTTTGAAACCAACGACGAACTGAGCACCTTCTACACCGACTATTCCACTGAACGCGGCGAAATCTCAGTTACCGAAGCTGACTGGACACTGTACGAGCCGCCTGCCTCTACCTACAGTGACGATCTGATTGCGGATGCCGTGGACTTCTCTGACACCGCAATGATCGTTATCGGCCGTGTTGGCGGTGAGGGTCTCGACCTGCCAACAGACATGAACGACGAAGATGTTATCTACAACGACAACTCCACCGAATACGAGGACTTCCCCGAGGGCACGCATTATCTCGAACTCAGCCAGACCGAACGTGACATGATCGATCTGGTCACTGAGAATTTTGACAATGTCATCCTCGTCTACAACGGTGCCAACGCTTTTGAACTCGACTTCGTTGACGACTACCCGGAGATTCAATCCGTGCTTTGGGTTCCACACCCAGGTCAGGTTGGCTTCACCGCGCTCGGCGAAGTGCTTAACGGCACCGTCAACCCTTCCGGCAAAACCTCCGACACCTTCCTGTATGACCTCACCGACAATCCAACATGGAACAACTTCGGCGCCAGCCAGTATGACAATGTCGAAGAGTTTGAAGTGGAAAGTGCACGCGGTACGCGCTCGCCGAAGTTTGTGAACTACACGGAAGGTATTTACGTTGGCTACCGCTTCTACGAGACGGCTGCTGACGAAGGTGTAATCGACTACGATTCCACAGTACAGTACCCGTTCGGTTACGGTTTGAGCTACACCACCTTTGAACAGGAGATGGGCGAAATCAGCTTCGACGGCGACACTATCAGCTTTGATGTTACCGTGACCAACACTGGTGATGTAGCCGGTAAAGACGTGATCGAGGTCTACTACAACCCGCCGTACTACAACGGTGGTATCGAAAAAGCCACTGCCAACTTGGTGACTTTTGAGAAAACCGACGAGCTGGAGCCAGGTGAATCTCAGACCATCACTATCGAATTTACCGATGACGATATGGCCTCCTACGACTACGAAGAAGCCGAAGCCTACGTACTCGAAGCTGGTGACTACGAGATTTCCATTCGTTCTGACTCACACACCATCCTCGATTCGGCAACTCTGACCTTCGACGAAGACATCGTTTACAACACCGAAGACAACACCCATAACGGCGACGAAACCGTGGCCACTAACGTGTTCGACGATGCCAACGGCGATCTCACCTACCTCTCACGAGAGGACAGCTTCGCCAACCTTGAAGAGGCGCTTGCTGCTCCGTCAGATTATTCGATGGCTGACGAGTACAAGGAAACCTTCTACAACCTCGGCAACTACGACCCAACCGAGTTTGACGACGAAGACGACGAAATGCCCACCACTGGTGCTGACAATGGCTTGCGGTTGATCGACCTGCGCGGCGTGGACTATGACGACGAACAGTGGGATCTGCTGCTTGACCAGCTCACCGTCGAAGAAATGGACGAATTGATCGCCGATGCTGGTTACCAGACCGTCGCTATCGATTCGATCGGTAAGATCCGCCTGTCTGATGTAGACGGTCCAGCTGCACTGAACGACAACTTCACCGGCGTCAGCTCAATCGGTATGCCATCGAATGTGGTTGTTGCCTGCACCTGGAACAAGGATCTGGCTCGCCAGTTCGGTGAAACCATCGGCGATATGGCTCGCGAGATCAACGTCTCCGGTTGGTATGCGCCATCTGTAAACATTCACCGTTCTGCATTCGGCGGTCGTAACTTCGAGTACTTCTCGGAGGATCCAGTGCTCACAGCTGATCTGGCCGTTGAACAGGTGCTCGGTGCAGCAGACAGGGGCGTATACTCGTTCACCAAGCATTTCGCTCTTAACGAGCAGGAAGACGAACGTAACGGTCAGCTGTGCACATGGGCGAACGAACAGTCAATTCGTGAGATTTATCTCAAGCCATTTGAAGAGATCGTTAAAGCTGACGGCGATGGTCAAGCTTTGATGGGTTCCTTCAACTACATCGGCAACACTTACGCCAGCGCTCATGAAGGTCTGAACGAGACCGTGCTGCGTGAGGAGTGGGGCTTTGTGGGCTTCCTCATAACTGACTACTACTCCGGCACTAACTACGGTTATCAGGATGCGGATCAGCTGATTCGCGCTGGTACTGACGCTATGCTGGCCTCCACCGACACCACCAACCATATCGACGACTACAGTGCCACTTCGGTTATTGAAATGCGTCGAGCGGTACACAACATCCTCTACACGGCAGTAAACAGCTGGCGGTACGAGGACGGTGAACCTGACACCGGTATGGAAACATGGGAGATCGTCACAGTTACTGTCGACGTGGTGATTGGTGTGCTGTTGCTTGGTCTCGAAGTGCTGGCCATTAAGCGCTATCTCAACCGAGCCAGGGCTGAAAAAGCCTGAACCAATTCGTGACCGATAATACGGTCCCCTTTCCTCCGCCGACGGTGGGAGTGCCTCAACGCCATATGGGGCATTTCCACCGTCTTTACATTCTCACCATTTTCTGTTTTGAGACTTGTAGTTTTGACATAGTGGTGTTTGAAGATACTACGGGTAGCGCTTGGTCTTGCATAACTGGCAAAAGACGTGATCAGCCAGTAGTCTCAATTACGGGAACACTCAAGGAGGATTTATGGCACAGAAGAACACGTCGTTCGGTAAAACGCTGCTGGTTGGAGCTGCTGTCGTTGGTGCTGCAGCATGGGCAATTGCGCCAAGATCCTTCTCCAACAAACGCGACAACTATGTTCCAGCAATCAGCGACATGTGGTACACACACCGTGGTTTGCACGACGCTGGTTCAGGACTAACCGCCAAATACGCCGCTGGCAGTGGCGAATATGTTGCGTTCGCACGCCGTATGGCAATGAAGGCTGGATATGGCACGCCGGAGTGCGTAAGCCCTATTGCCCCTGAAAATTCGTTGGCAGCATTTGCTGCATCGTGCGAGGCTGGCTACGGCATTGAACTTGATATACAGATGACAATGGATGGTCAGGTTGTAGTTGTTCATGACCCTGATTTGATGCGTGTTGCTGGCGATCCACGCCGTGTTGATGATCTAACTTACGACGAGCTAACTCGAATTCCGCTATTCCCTACGCCATCGCGCCCTGGTTGTGCGATTGCTGATCCGCTGCCGGATGCCGTGGAAGCACCTGCGCTGGTAGCCACTCCTGCTCACCCGCCGCTTGGATATTACCAGCATGTACCGTTGTTCTCTGATGCATTGAAGGTGATCGCTGGTCGTGTGCCACTGATTGTGGAGTTCAAGTTTGACGGTATCGAGTGGACATCACGTTGCGAGGAGCTGATGGAGAAAGCTGACGCGTTGTTACAGGCATATGACGGCGCGTACGTAGTCGAATCGTTCCATCCGATGGCTATGCGTTGGTATCGTGAACACCGTCCGGAAGTCTGCCGCGGGCAGCTGGCTCAGCCGATGGCGTTGCAAGAGCATGGTGTGGCCGGTTGTCTGGCGAGCATGATGGTATTCAACTGGTTGTCACGTCCGGATTTTGTGGCTTACGAGTGGCATGGTGGCTCCAAGCCGCCTGTGCGGTTGACTCGTGCGATGGGAGCAACGCCGGTGGCGTGGGTAATTCGTAATCGCGACGAATCTGCTGAGGCCGATGCGTGGTTTGACCACAAGATTTTTGAGTCTTTTGTGCCTGACAAGGATTAGAAGATTAAAGTTC
>CAYQJZ010000038.1:14885-16211 GCA_964417995.1 uncultured Bifidobacterium sp. | reverse complement strand
CATTAAATGTTAGGCAACCGGCGCGGATGATCACCGGAGACCTCCCAGCCGAGAGACATCAACGTCTTACGATCAGCCTTGTCTAATGCGCGGCAGTCGAGTTTTTTAATCAGATCAGGGCGAATCTCGGTAGTACGTGTCAAAGCTTCGTCTCGGCGGAAACGGTCAACCTTGCCGTGATCTCCTGACAACAGAACTGGCGGCACTTCCATTCCACGCCATGTGGCGGGTTTAGTATATTGCCGGTGTTCAAGCAGCGCATTGCCGCCTGTATACGATTCTTCAACAATGGAATCCGGGTTGCCCATAAAACCAGGAAGAAGTCGCGTGATAGCTTCAAGCATCACTGATACTGCAACCTCGCCGCCATTGAGTACGTAGTCGCCGATTGAATATTCACGTACATCCACGCCCTGCGCCCGGTAATACTCGGGAATGCGTGCATCATAACCCTCATAACGACCGCAACCGAATACCAATCGCTGCGCATGGCTTAACTCAGTGGCATCGCGTTGCGTAAACAAGGGGGCTGAAGGATTAGGAAAGATAAGTACTGTTTCAGAGGGCTTTATGTCGGATGTTTCTGAAACAGGGGTTTCTGAAATAAGGTCTTTTGAAACAGGATCTTTTGAAACGGAGGTTGTAGAAATGGGTATTTCTACAGCGGAGGCTTCAGCAGTAGAAGTTTTAGCAGAAAAAATTTCAGCAACAGATGCTTCGGTAACAGATGTTTCAGCAGTAGAAGGTTTATCAGCAGAAGTTTTAGCAGCAGAAATCTCTACTGATGGTGATTCTGCGGTAGGGACTTCGTTGCTATCAGACATCTCGCGTGGTTCACAACCGAGTAGTTCATCAAGACATTCAGCCCAGACAGCAGGTTTCATTACCATGCCAGCGCCACCACCAACTGGAGTGTCGTCTACCGAATGATGCACGTCGTGCGTCCAGTCACGCAAATTATGTGTGTGCACATCAACTAAACCTTTAGCTTGCGCTTTGCCTAACAGACTTAAGTTGAGAACATCGAAGTATTCCGGAAATACGGAGACGATATCAACTCTCATAACTCCTCCGATTTACGAGTGCAACACGGCAATCAGGTTGTAGCAAGCCCAGTTCAAACCACAACCAAACCACAACCGCAGCCACAGTCGCAGCCACAGTCGCAGCCGCGGCCATGGACACGACCTGTTATACCCCACTACAGTCCATTACAACCTACTTCAATTCAATTCAGTTCAGTCCAGGAATTAGTCCACCGGGCGGGTCAACCGTCAAGTAGCCTTCGTCAAGATCAATATCTGGTACCAGTTGATCAACAAATGG
>CAYQJZ010000038.1:3249-14785 GCA_964417995.1 uncultured Bifidobacterium sp. | reverse complement strand
GGACCGTCAATCACGTCTACAACTGTGCCTACAACAAGTCCAGCAGGAGCGTGTAGACCGTTATTTTCTGCCACACGAACCTGCAAACCAATCAGATCACGCAGATACCACGCATCCTCATCACGCATCTCGTCAGGGTCGTCGGCCTCACCATATAATTCAATACCGTTCAAAGCCTCCGACATATCGCGGTTAATAACGCCTTCAAATGCAATAATCCAGCGGTTCTTAAATGTACGCGCACGTTCTACCACAAAACTGCGGGAACCATCGCGCGTGTACAGTACAGAACCGGGTTCAAACCGGCGTTCCGGTTCGTCAGTAAACAGTCGCACAGTGACCTCACCTTTGAGCCCCTGTGCTCGGCCGATACGACAAACCCGCAACAGGTCGAGCTGCTGCGGGTTGTCAGAGTGTTGGTTACGCTCCACGCTGCGAAACCTCTTTACCGGCGAACATCCATAATGTCGACACGCACCTTATGGTCAGACAGTGCCTGAACCACCGTACGAATCGCATTGGCTGTACGGCCTCCACGGCCGATAACACGGCCGATATCCTCAGGGTTCACGCGTACGCGAAGCAACTCGCCGCGTGAATTCTCATGAGACTTAACAGACACGTCGTCCGGGAAATCAACAATATTCCTGATGAGGTGTTCAACAGCTTGGGCTAGCATGATCACTCAGCTTCCTGTGCAGCGTCTTCGGCGGCCTTGGCCTGAGCCTTGGCAGCAGCCTCGGACTTGGCGGCCTTGAGCTTCTGAGCTTCAGCTTCAACGGCTTCCACACGAGCCTGTGCATCCGGACCGACCTCAGGGGTCTTCAACGTGCCTTCAGCACCGTCGATGCCCTTGAACTTCTGCCAGTCGCCAGTGATCTTGAGCAGGTTCAGAACCGGCTCAGTCGGTTGTGCGCCGACACCCAGCCAGTACTGAGCGCGCTCGGAATCAATCTGGATCAGCGAGGGCTGCTTGTTCGGATCGTAAATACCGATTTCTTCAATAGACCTACCGTCACGCTTGTTACGCGAATCGCTAATAACCACACGGTAGAAGGCATAGAACTTCTTGCCCATTCGCTTCAGACGAATCTTGGTTGCCAAAATGGCTCTCCTTGTTAACTCGAGGTGCAGGTTTACGGCTTCAGTGTGGGGACGAAGTCGCCAACCCACGTGTTCCTCATGACGCATGGCAAGAGAGGGCACCACGCTCATGAATAACCGGATCATTATAACGCTCACCCCTCGATACCGCGAAACACCGTCGTTCCTAGTGAACGGTAGTGTGTGGAGTATGACCGCACGGAAAGGACGGCAATGACCGGAATCAACGAGTTCACCAGCCAGTACGGCCTGGTCAAAAAGATTGACGCGTTCGGATATCTCGACTATCTCAACTCCACTCCTGAAGCCCCTCGCAAACATGGCAAGGTTATACTCGTCACTGCTGACACCCCCCTCAAAGCCAGTCGCGGAGAGGGTAAAACCACTACAACAATTGCGCTGATTGATGCGCTTAACGCGCGCGGTGTCGATGCAGCTGCTGTTTTGCGTCAACCAAGCATGGGCATTACCGCAGCCGGTTCCAAAGGTGGTGCCTCGGGCGGTGGCAAAGCGTCTCTAACTCACCCTGAGCTAATCGACTGGGGCCTGTGCGGTGAGATGGCAGCAATTGCTGCTGCTCAGAATTTACTGGTTTCTTTTGCAGAAAAGGCAGTAGACGAAGGTCGTCTTGACACTATTCTTGTGCCACGTGTCTCTGAAGTGCCATCTCGCTCACTGCGGCAGATCACCGTGGATCGTTGCAAAAACAACGTTGCCGAGCGCGTAGTGCTCACGCCGACCTGCGAACTGATGCAGATTGTCGTGCTGTCCCGCTCAATGGACGAGATCAGCCGCCGCGTAGCTGCAATAACCGCAGGTACTAAAGACGGAAAGCCTGTTACTTTCGGCGAATTTGTTGACCTGTGGCGTGTGACCAACATGCTCGCCGATGCGGTGAAGCCTGCCTTAACTGAAACTCTTAACGGTTCGCCTGTCTACGTGCATGGTGGCCCGTTCGCCAACGTATCGATTGGTATTCCGTCGTTGGTTGCTGTTGATATGGCGTGTGCGCAGCATGACGTTGTGATTGTTGAAGCCGGCTATGGTACAGATGCAGGTGCGCAAAAGTGGCTTGATATCGCCTGCCGCGAGTATGGGGCTGCATGGCCCTCAGCTGCTGTAGTAGTAACGCGTGCCTCCACATGGCGTGACGATCCAGCACTTGCATGGCGTTACCCGTTCCACGTGCAGCGTCTAGAAAACTACGACATTCCTACTTTCCCATTGATTAACCTGTGGGAAGGTGAAGACGATCAGATCGACTCGCTGAAGGCTACAGCTGCTGATCTTAACTTCCGTGAGCCAATTATTGGCAATCTGTTCCGTGACGGCGGCGAAGCATTAACTCCACAGCTTGATGACTTTGTGGCAGCTGTGCAGAACACGCCACATGCTCCTCAATTCCATAGCCGTAAGGGCATGGAACTGGTAGAAAATGTGCGCTGGATTATTAAAAGTGCATACGGCGTTCCTGAAGATCGTGTACTACTCAAGGACGGCTTTGCTGATTCGCTGGCTGAAGCGCGCTCGCTCTGCCAAGGTATAGGTGTGAATCTCGATGACTTGGCTGTTGTGGCAGTCAAGTCTCCAGCCACGATGACCGACAATGATTCCTTACCAGAGAACGAGCGCACAGTCACGCTGAAGAAAGTTGAAGCACACACTGGCGCTGGTTTGGTACACGTTAACTTGACGACATCGCTGACAACGCCGATGCCGAAGATTGTCTGAGTAGCGTAACAATGCGCACTTATGCACGTTCAGGTACACACCCGAAAGTGCGTAAGTGCGCTTTATGTGACTCTTTATGTGACTTGTGACTTTTAGAAATTACTGCCGTTCCATCCCCAGTCGGAGGTGGCAGTGTAACGGATATATGTACGATCCTGCGGAATACCAAGTTCTTTTTCCAGCGCGGCCATGATCGAGGCGGTCATCTCTTCCCACACTGAGCTGGCAATCGGTGAGCGGCCCAGCAGATTGACCTCTACATAGGCAGCAGGGCGAGAATCGTCACCACCGAAGTAAATTGGCATATCGTCTTCAAACGGGCACATCAGCCAGCCTTCAGACTTGCCGGGAACTGCGGTGATCGCCTGACCATAGGCAGCCTTGAGATTCTCCCTCTGCTCCTTGGTGGTAGAAACTGAAACGTGAGTGTGAATAACAGGCATAAAACCTCCAAACATAAGTTGCTATAACAACATTTATTAGCCATTTATGACATACCGCTTATGGTGGTAGCCAACACCAAGGCCAGTGTAACGCGCACGCGTTGCAATATTGGCGGATTTCATTAAGGTCTGGTAGATCAGTGACAGTGTAACGCGCGAGTTGCAATAGTGATATCTGCAATATTCGTAGCATCTACAGTATTTAGCGGTACTTGTGAGTTGGCGCAGTCCATGCGTTAAACACGTGGCACAATGAGCTGTTTCCCCCTCTATCTCATGTCCACACATGCTCCGTGTTTACGTAAGTGCCTACAAATAGAGAAATAGAGAGAAACAGAGAATGAGTGAAGACAGTGCGCGTTTGCAACGGTCTCGCAATAAGTCAGTAAAACAGTGTTAAATGGGCGATTGTGAGAAAACTGATAGAACAACTTGTGCGATTTGGCGCTGTGGGGATTGTGGCGTTCGTTATCGATTGGGGAATTCTGAACCTTCTTGTCGGCGTATTCCATATGCATAACGTGATTGCCGGCACTGCGTCATTCCTGATTTCGCTGATTTTTAATTACCTCGCCAGCATGAAGTTCGTGTTCAAACACCGAGAGGACATGGCTCGCTGGATGGAGATTCTTATTTTCTTCACATCGGCAGCAATTGGACTGTTCATCAACGATGCGATTATCTGGATAAGTACCTTCGGTATGAATCATGACGCGTACATCTCGCAGCCCGCGGAATACCTGGTTCGTACCAACATTGGCAAACTTGTTGCCACCGTGGTAGTGGCAGTGTGGAACTTCTTGATCCGCAAATGGCTGCTTGACGATACACATACCAATGCAATGAATCGTCTACGCCGTGCCGACAATCGTCTAACTGAGGAACAATTGGAAGAGAAGTGGGAGAAAAGCTTCTCCCATCGGCTCGGTATGTGGTCGTTGGAACACACGCCCAAAGGGTGGAAATAGTTAGACAAAGGAGGGCGGCGATGCCTGCAACCACAATTCACTTTGTACGCCATGGCGAGGTATACAACCCCAACCATATTTTGTACGAACGGCTGCCTGACTTTCATCTTTCCGACCGTGGCCGTCGTATGGCGCAGGCTACCGCACGTTATATCGCGAATAACCCGCAAATGACCACGGTAAGCGCTGTCTACTGTTCACCACTCGACCGTACTCGAGAAACTGCACAAGAAATTCTTGACGCGTTGAACATCGAGCGAGCTAACAGAGAACAACAATCTTTAGAACTGATTACCGACGATCGTATTATCGAAGCTCGTAACGAATTCCGTGGTACCCGCATCGGTCACGGTGAAGGTGCACTCTGGCGTAACGGCAACTGGAAACTGGTCACCAACCTGTGGAAGCCAAGCTGGGGAGAAAGCTACAAAGAGATTGCCGGACGCGTGGCACGTTTCGCTGCCGAGAAAGTGCGTCAGCATCGAGGTGAACAAATCATTGTCGTCAGCCACGAATCACCAATCTGGTCATATCGGCACATGTTAGAAACCGGTCACCCAGAACACAATATGCTATTGCGTCACACCGCTCTTGCATCTGTCACATCAATTACATACGACTGCGACAACGGAAACGTGATGAGTATCACCTATGTCGACCCTGCAGCTGGCGTCAAATAGAGGCACAATAACTACAGACGCATTCTCAGCTTTAACACCGTGCAACGGCAGCAACGGCGTACAACAGCTGAGATTCAGCAAAGGAACGGATAAATATGACTTTTTCAGTGGACGACGAGGCCATCGAACAAATCGCAGCACTGCCAGCAGTACGCCAAGCCTGTGAAACAGCAGCACATTTGATTGAACTGTGGCCGCTGACTGACGCTTCACAGATGGACAACGACGCCAAATACGCAGAGAACCTGCAAGTGCGCATCACACGCACAATGGCAGCAATGCTCACCGGGCAAGACGTCACCATGCCCGACGCTGAGTTCGTGTATGAAGGTGCCGACGAAATCCCCGGTCGTCCACAAAACATTGTCGATGCTTTACTCGCTGCCAACGACGCCTACGACGTAATGGCTGAATATTCCGACACAGGCGATCCGCAAAACCTGTTTGACGCCGCAGACAACTTGAATCTGGAAATTGACGCTGATACAGAAACTGGTATTCGACAGGTACTCGCCAGCGTTGACGCCGCAGTATCTTTCCAATCCACCAATGACGACCACGTGCCGCCAACGGATAATGTCGACGAATTAGCACGGCGATTTGCCTTAGTGATAACAGCATGCGATGCACTATTAACACTGTTTGGAGCAGACAACAATAACACCGGCCGCGGTGTGCCCGTGCTGTTGTACGCCAATGATCTCGGGGAGAGACTGTCGATTCCTCGCGTGTTCATGAACATCGACGATTTTCGAGCGCTGCTTGACGCGCATACTTCTACAGGTCCTAACACGGTACCGAGTGAGAAAAATGGTTCCGCCCTGGCAATGGCTCAGATTCTCGCACCAGCAGCAGCCCACGAGTGGAACCACCACCGCGAGGATGTGCTATGGGATGCAGCAGAGGCCAAAAAACGTGCCAAAGAAGAAGATGAACGCAAGAACAAAGAAGCGCTCGCCGCTAAATTTGCTCACGTCAAAGATGACCCTAATAAAGTAGCTGTGGAAGAACTCTAAGCGGTGAAGTTGAAGCTTGACACATTCCAGTCGCCCTATTTATTGGTTGGCTCTGTTGACCCATCGTGGATACAGATTTTGTGCAAGAGGTTGGATGCCAAACGGATACTTAAAGCCGAGTAATAAGTGACAGTACATGAAACACTTTTATCGCCCTAATTCCAATTTCGCAGAGTCTATATCCACGCTGGATCAACAGAGCCTTATTGGTTTTGGAGGGTGCCTAGCTCGTAAACAAGGGTTATATGTATGAGTATGACTGGGTTTTCGGACGATTCTGAGTTTAACCCGTATAACGGGGTATGGGATTAACAGTGGATCTGCGCCGGGTACGGACGGTCTAACTCATATAGCAGGGGATAAGCTCCAAATGGTCTACGACCCTTAACAACATCAAACAATAAGAGGCACCGATTGAAGAATCGATGCCTCTACGTGATTAACAACGCGAGCAGAGCCGAACTGAGTGAACATCGTCAGCAGATGCAACTGTTAACAGCAGCGAGCAACGGCTTTATTCTGGTCAGGCGCCGTCGTATTTTGTTAATCATTCTGTTTACGTCATTCTGTTTATTTTGACCACTCTGGTTATAAACTGCCTAGTTATTAGACCAGTTATTAGGATTCTGCGCGCTTGGTGAGTTCTGCTCAGAATCCTGCCCGTATGTAGTTTGCGCTGTAGGCATAGGCATGGTGGCCGCGTCATTGTACGCATTCTGTCTGTTGTTCTGGCCAGCACCTTGCCCAGTACCAGCACTCTGCTGAGTGAAAGAGGTCTGCTGGTCATAAGTCTGGTCATGAGCCTGACCGTAAGTCTGACCGTAAGTTGTTTGGTTATACGTTGCCTGACCGTATGATGACTGGCCGTATGGGTTTTGCCCATAAGCGTTCTGTCCAGGAGTGGGTTGCTGTGGCGCAGGACCCTGACCGGGCATAGGAGCATTATCAGGCTTGTCAAAACGAACGCCGTTCGGATTGCTTGGCAGAGCCATCAACACAATATTGACGACCAGTCCAGCCACTATGACCAGAATGGCGAGTCCGACAACGCCTATACTGTTGAGCAGATACGAGGACGACGAAGACGAGTAATAAGACGTTGTCGCGTAGGTTGCTACGCTAAACATCGTAGCTACGCCGCCGACTATCATCACAATGCATCCGCCAACGATCAGTCCATATGGAAGAAGAATCCACGTGCCCGCTCTGCCTGTGTCGTGCAAACGACGCACGCTAATTGCCAGTGACGGAATAAGCACTGCCAAATACCACAAGTTAGGCAGAGTATCAAAGAAGTTGCTGTTGAGTCCGCTGGCCAACAGGTCAAGAACGATTTTTACCAAAGCGATAAACAGGTATGACCACCAGAATTCGCTACGTGAGGCACGCCCAGAGAATGTGATGTACTTCTGGAAGAAACGAACAATAGCCTCAGGGAATGAGATGCCATACCACGGCATCCATAGTGGTGGTTCTCTGACAATACCTGGGGTTGGAGCACCTTGAGGTGGCGGACCCATTGGATTAGGAGTCGAAGGCGTATATGTCTGCGTATAAGGCTGTGTATACGGCGATTGAGGTCCTGTAGACTGGCCGCCGGTTGGATTACCATACTGGTTTGTTTGCTGTGCGGACTGTGAATCGTTGTTATAAGCAGTGTTATATGGCTGCGAATACGGATTATTTGAATCGTTCTGCCCCTGCGGGGTAAACGGGGACGGGTTATCGTCTGACATCACTTCCCTTTCGTTGAGCGGGTGACTGCATCCATTATTGAACACTATCGGCATCTATGTTGCATAGTGTCCGTAACTGCACTAATAGTATAAAATTGTTTTTGCTGTTCACTGGCCATCATTAGATGAATCAACAGTATTGTCAACACCAAGTAACAGCCGTTCAATAAGCGAGACCAATCCTAAAAGAACCGCTGTTTCCACTATCACAACCACAGTAGCCGCAAAAATCAACGGCGTACGGAATGAATTAAACGCCGCTTGCAACCAAATACCCAAGCCGTTGACGGCGCCCAAATACTCGGCGGTAACCGCGGTACCAAATACGTAAGCAGCGGCAATACGAATACCACCAAAAATCTGCCGTGCTGCCACCCTCAAACGAACATGCCACAACGTCCATGCTCGTGTTGCTCCACAAGTCAATGCCACATCTTCATAAAAACGTGGAACAGTCTGCAATCCGCGCGTTGTTTGCACAGCTATCGGGAACACAGCGAGCACAGCAACAAGCACGATTTTGCCCACCGGTTCAAAGCCAAACCAAATAACAAACAACGGTGCAATCGTAATCAGAGGAATTGTCTGCGCGGCCACCAATAACGGATTTAACGCATGGCACAACGTGCGAGACGTGTATAAGCCAACACCGATGAGAACGCCGGCAACGACAGCAATGATGAATCCGCCTACAGCTTCCACTGTGGTCACTGCAGCAGCGTGTATCAACTCAGGCCATGTGCTGACCATTGATGCAACAATTTGGGTTGGTGCAGCAAGCGTGCGCTCAGATACGCCGCCAATCCTGACACAAGCCTCCCACACAATCAGCAGGCCGCCTACAGTAATAAGAGGCGGTAGCATACGCTTCCACCACGGTTCTCGACGAGAATTATCACTCATGGTTATGCCCCTTAGTTCTCAATGACGTTATTACGCTCTGATATAGCGGTAGATCTTTATAATCGAACCACTGCGCGGAAAGTGAGGAATTATGGTGGTCAGACGATTCATCATGTGCCGCACTCGGCCTGTGCTTTCGTTCGATGTTGACGACGTGAGCGGAGAATGTATCTCCACAGGAACAATTCTTGACTGGCAACGACTGCCACGTGAATTGATTTCGCATGGAAAACCAGCAGTGTACGCGCGACGTATTAACACGTGGTGGCATCAACGCGCTATACCCCCCACACGAGATGGTTTGAGACGAGCCTTGGGAGCTCTCGGGGTGGACTCGGCTACAGAGCTGCTGGAACGTTCGCATGGTTTGAGCTTGTCTGACCAATACTGGGTTAAAGATGAAACTGCAGACCTTACCTGGGAGGATGTTAACTTCTTCCATCATCCATTCAATGAAGAAGTCGGCCGCGTTATGCTGACTCTGCGTTCGTCGTCGCACCAGTTCAATTTTGCTGCACCCGATGCCTCTACTGGTGGAGACCTGGCAAAACGATGGACCATTAGTAAGAACGGAGAACGACTGCTGATCAAAGGTGCGCGCAGCGGGCAAGAACCTATAAATGAGCTGATCGCCAGTCGACTTGCACAACGTCTGCATATCAGCGCAGTTGATTACCAGCTGGGTGAAGAAAACAATCGACCTGTGTCGGTGTGCGCAGACATGCTTACTGATACTGAAGAATTGATAGCAGCATGGCCATTGATCGAATCGGTTAAAACTAGAAACCAACTGAGCGCCCGCGATGCGTGGCTGTATGCAGCAGAATTGTTCGGTTGTGATTTGACGGCAGTATCTCAAGCCACTGACGGCTGGCTTCTTGTTGATTGGCTGATGCGTAATATTGACCGTCACTACAATAACTTCGGTCTGATTCGTGACGTAGAAACACTGCAAGTGCGGCCAGCACCAATTTTTGACACCGGTGCGTCTTTGTGGTGCGGTGAACTGCGCATCGACACCGGCGACTATATGGCGCGGCCATTCTACACAACACAGAAAAACCCCACAGCACGGCGACAACTCAATCTGATTAACGATTGGAGTCGGTTTGACCTGGATGCGCTCGCTGGCTGGCCTGACGAAGTAGCCGAGCGGTTGTCTACCTTTGGAGTGATGTCGTCGGAACGCATTGCGGCAATTGTTAAGGCGTTGCAAGGCAAGATTATTGTTGCTCAGCAGGTTAAAGATTCCGCTAAGTGACTGCTGAGAATGCGTACCTGTTAGTGCAGGTGGGCGATGTAGAAGTGACATATCGCACCTCAACTGTTGGCGTTCGCGGCATTGCTAGCGCTGTCACTGCTGTCAACATTGTCAGCATTGCCGGCATTGTCAGCATTGGTGCTTTCGTTGTTATTGCCAGTACTGTCTACGGTTTCAGCATGGACATAATCATTGGTTGCCAGGTCAGCAGCTTGTGGAGCGGTACCAAGTGGATTACCATCAGCGTCGGTGTAGGCGCTGCTATCAAAAAGAAAGTCAAGATATTCTTGCGCAGCGTCAAGATCAGTAGTACCAGTGAACGTTACTGTGCTGTCTGAATTGTCAGTTGTCGTGCTGCCTTCAGTGTTATCAGTGTCTTCAGTGTTATCGCCGGCGTTGCTTGTCACCCAATAACCGCCGGAGATAATCTCATTCATTGAAGCGCGAACAAGCTCAGAGTCGAGCTGTGCTTCTTCAGCTTGTTCAACAAGAATATCTGAGGCTTCGTCGGGGTTCTCTAACGCATACATATAGCCGCGTTTAAGTGCGGCAAGGAACCGCTGCAATACATCGGCGTTTGTACTGCTTTCTGACAGCCATGATTTGCTCATTGCCAAGCCAATCTGGTCAGGATTTCCCGGAACACCCCAATCAGAAGCAACAAAACAAGTGAGTTCAGGTCCGTTCAGTTCGCTTTCGACCCCTTCCCACGTTACGTAAAACCCCGCAAAATCCCCCTGACCATTTGTCAGTGCCTGGAATGTATTAGTTCCGGCTGTCGCGGTTTCAAACTCGCCTTCACCACCAGCAGTACGTATCATCTGCTGTACTACCGCAGTTTGTTCTGCGGAACCAAAGCTGACAAAAGTTTTCCCATCAAAGTCTGCAGGCGTTCTGATGTCGTCACGTGATGCCAAAGAACACCAACGTGCCACCGGCTTTTGTGTAATGTCAAAAACAAACTGCAAATCTGCGCCCTGCGTATTTACTGCTGCCACGTTACTTAAGGTCGTATACCCCACATTGGCTACGCCATTTTCCACCGACGTTTCTGCACCTGCTGTTGCCGTAGGAAGGATTGTCACGTCAATATTTTCATTGTCAAAATAGCCAAGTTCTTCAGCAACATACAAGCCGATATGATTCGTGTTCGGCGTCCAGTCAAGCATTATAGTAATCTGCGATTCCGAGCTGCTGGCTGTGTCGCTACCAGCACATGCACATACAGATAATGTCAACGCACATGTTATTGCTGCGGTTGCTACGGTTACAATGGTGGGCATTCCCGTTAAATGGCGTTTGCGATTGTGCGCCGTCATACATCACCTTGCCTTCCGCGCGGTTACGCGACATAAAGCGATCCGAGCGCCGGAAGCGGGAAGGTGAGGAGCCCGCGCGACGCGCCGAACCGGCATCCGCTGCGCAAGGCTGCACTATGTACAACCACTACGCTCTACATGTGCTGTCTGGCCGGTCAGGCTCAGACAAACGGATGCAATATGGTTTCTTGCGTGTGGCGCGGTTGCTGCCACCAACCGCGCGAACAATCATTAAGTATAAACGGAATGTCGATTTCGTGCGGAGGAACGTTCTCGTATACGATGACGAACGGCCATCGCTGCCGTCCGCCGTCCTATGCGGCTCACGACGGGTGCATCGGGCGGCAACGATCCGGTCGATGGTGTAGCGTCCCG
>CAYQJZ010000038.1:0-3149 GCA_964417995.1 uncultured Bifidobacterium sp. | reverse complement strand
TAGCGTCCCGCACGCGCGGCACAATGGATCTCATGACTGAAACCACTGAAGGAAAGCCTGAACTGCCCGAGAACGTCCGCGTGCGTTTCTGCCCATCTCCAACCGGAACCCCGCATGTCGGCATGGTTCGTACCGCATTGTTCAATTGGGCGCAGGCCCGTCATTCGCACGGTACATTCGTTTTCCGTATCGAAGACACTGATGCTGCTCGTGACAGTGAAGACAGCTATAACCAGATTATTGAATCTCTGCGCTGGCTTGGCCTGGATTGGGATGAAGGCGTGGAAGTCGGCGGCTCGAATGGTCCGTATCGCCAGTCCGAACGTTCCGAGATTTACCGCGATGTTGCTGCGCGTCTGTTAGAAGCTGGGTACGCTTACGAATCGTATTCCACCAAGGAAGAGATTGAAGCCCGCAATATTGCTGCCGGTCGCCCTGCTGCTTTTGGCTATGACGGTTACGATCGTGATCTCACTGACGAACAGCGTGCTGCTTTCCGTGCTGAAGGCCGTCAGCCGGCATTGCGTATTCGTATGCCAGATGACGATATTGTTTTTGACGATCTTATTCGTGGACATATCGAATTCAAGGCCGGTTCAGTGCCTGATTACGTTATTGTGCGTCCGAACGGTGACCCACTGTATACGCTCACAAACCCAGTTGACGACGCCAAAATGGGTATCAACGTAGTCTTGCGCGGCGAAGATTTACTGAGTTCAACGCCGCGTCAGATTGTGCTCTACCGTTACCTGATAGAACTTGGTATCGCTCAAGAAATGCCGGTGTTTGGTCACTTGCCATATGTGATGGGCGAAGGTAAAAAGAAGTTGTCTAAGCGTGATCCTGAGTCGAATCTGTTCTTGCATCGTGAGAACGGTTTCATTCCTGAAGGTCTGCTTAACTACCTGGCGCTGCTCGGTTGGTCAATTGCTCCTGATCGCGACGTGTTCTCGATGGATGAGATGATTGAAAAATTCGACGTGCGCGACGTGAAAGCCAACCCAGCGCATTTTGATCTCGACAAGGCGGTATCAATTAACGCCGAGCATATTCGTATGCTCGAAGAAGACGATTTCTTACGCCGTTCTGTACCGTACCTGCACCGCGATGGCGTAGTGTCTGCTGATTCATGGGATGCTCTGACAGAGCGCGAACGTGAGGTGCTGACTGCTGCCGCATCCCTTGTTCAGCCACGTGTGCGTTTGCTGGGCGAAGTGTCTGGCATGGTGGGTTCACTGCTGTCTAGTGAAGGTTACATCGAGCCTGCTGCTGATGCGCGTAAGCAACTCAAGGATTCTGCTGGTGAGGTACTTGACAAGGCGATTGTTGCACTACGAGATGTGGATTTTGCTGATTGGAAGGCAGAGACTCTGCATGAGACGCTTGACAAGGTACTCGTGGAACAAGCTGGTTATAAGCCTCGTTTGGCGTACGGTCCTGTGCGTGTAGCCATGTCTGGTCGTCGAGTATCGCCACCACTGTTTGAGTCGATGGAAATTGTCGGCAAAGATGTGTCGATTGCTCGTCTAGAGGGTTTGCGCGCGCATCTATAAGACACTGGAAAGCATTGGTCACGATGTGACGTGCTGATTCGTTGATTGATTATGGAAGCCTTCACACCTGTCTTTAAGACGGTGGTGCCTGAACCGGTATGTGCTTTACGTAATCTGTCCACAAGGTGCAGTTACTTCACAGAGGTATTACTGCCACAAGCAGAAGTGATTAGGCCCCTTCAATTTGAATAACCTCCCATTTTTAAGCGTGAGATAAGCGTGAGAAATGGGAGGTTTTCTACGTTTTTCAACGACACGCCGGAGTTGCAGCAGTTTGGAGGGGTCTGTATATTATTCATTCGTTGCCGCAAGCGCGGTGAACAATTAAATAGAGCCCCCATCGTCTAGCGGCCTAGGACTACGCCCTCTCACGGCGCCAACACCGGTTCAAATCCGGTTGGGGGTACGAAGGTTGCAGTAGAGCTGCACGCCTCCTTTGGGGTGTGGTGTAATTGGCAACACAGCTGATTCTGGTTCAGCCATTCTTGGTTCGAGTCCAGGCACCCCAGCCAAGGGACCCTCGCAGGTGCGAGGGTTTTTTGTTACCTGGCTCCACAGTGCTGAGCGTTGCTGCATAGTGCAGTTTTGAGGTTGCGGGTCCCTTTTGTCTGGGATTGGTTGTGGGGATAAACCGCATTCTGGCCAATCCTCTTACGCCGTGGTAGCTGACAGCATAGGGGTATCACTTCGCGTCCGTGTGGTGGCTACGATGGGGATGTTCGCATAACTCGTCAGGGGAGTGCTATGGCTGCATATATGGATCGCAAAGATTTAGCAAATACTGCTATCGATACTGCACGAGCCATGAGTATTGCTGACGGTGTGCACCGGGTGCGTGATCGTATTGCTCGCGCTGAGTCTGTTGTTGGGCGTGATACAGGATCAGTGCAGTTGCTTGCTGCTACCAAAACGCGCGACGTTGGCGAGATTATGGCTGCCATCGATGCGGGCGTGCGCATGATTGGTGAAAATCGTCCGCAAGAGGTTGTGGCTAAAGCTGACGGTATACGTCGTCTTTGTGCTGAGCGCGGTATAACAGTTGGTTGTGAAGGCAGTATTGACACAAATTCCATTGGCAAGAACGATGCTGTCACGAGTGCAACACATATTCCCTTTCACTTGATTGGTCAATTGCAATCCAACAAAATTGGCAAAATATTGCCGGTTGTGGACGTGATTGAATCAGTTGACTCATTGGAGCTTGCTGAACGTATCTCTCGCCGCGCTGTTACTCGCGGTGTTACAGTCGGGGTGCTGTTGGAAGTTAACGAGTCCGGGGAAGTGTCGAAATCGGGGTGTGATCCTGTACAAGCTGCTAGCTTAGCGCAACGTATTGGTGTGCTTGATGGTATTGAATTGCGCGGTTTGATGACTGTTGGTGCGCATGTGAGTGACGAGCGTGTTATCCGTTCTGGGTTTGCGCATTTGCGTCATTGTCGAGACCAAATTCTCGAGTCTGGTATGCCGGGAACGTCTCAATGCTGTGAACTGTCAATGGGGATGACAAACGACCTTGAATTCGCTATTACCGAGGGATCTACCATTGTGCGCGTTGGTACTGCTATCTTCGGTGAGCGCAGCTATAAGTAATCACGT
>CAYQJZ010000037.1:11078-16663 GCA_964417995.1 uncultured Bifidobacterium sp. | reverse complement strand
ACAACAACAGAAAAACACTGCTAACAAAAACAGACTCACAAACAGAAAAGAAGGATTAGAACTATAGGCCAAGGATTAAGAAAAGAACGAACCAAACACAAACAACAGAAAACAACACACAAACCAACACAGACCAGAAACACCGGGCTACAAACCAAACCGAGCTATAGACCAAAACCACCAACAAACCACACAAAATTGGCTCGCCAGACGCAAAACAGAACCAGCCACCAACAGGCAAACAGAAAAACACCGCTGTCTTACGCGGGTAGCCTTGAGCTATGACGAAGATTGCAGTACTCACAGGAGCGGGTATCTCCACATCGGCAGGCATCCCTGATTTCCGTGGACCAGAAGGCGTGTGGACCAAACATCCAGAACAAATGAGTGTTTACGATATCGACGTATTCCTCTCTGACGCCGAAGCTCGCGAATACTCGTGGCGTTGGCAGAAGGAATCGCCTGTGTGGAATGCACAGCCCGGTGATGCACATCATGCGCTTGTTGAACTCGAACGTGCCGGTATGCTAACGCTGTTAGCCACACAAAATTTCGATGCTTTGCATGAGAAAGCCGGCAACACTGACAAGGTTGTTGTGAACCTGCACGGCACGATAGGCACGTCTCATTGCATGACATGCCATGCTCGTTACAACACTGCGGACATCATGAACAATCTTGATGAGAAACCTGATCCACATTGTCGTCGCAGACTGCCGTACAAAGGCAATATGCCATGCAACGGTCTGGTAAAAACTGACGTGGTGTATTTTGGCGAGATGTTACCTGAGGGCGCAATGGAAACGTCGATGGAACGCGTTGCCCAAGCAGACGAATTCTGGGTAATTGGCTCAACTTTGGAAGTGTTCCCAGCAGCCTCACTGGCACCAGTAGCCGCGCAGGCTGGAGTGCCGATCACGATTATGAATATGGGCAGCACGCAATATGACCGTCTAGCCACGCGACTTATTCATGACGACATTGCTGTCGCATTGCCCAAGTTGGTGCACGAAACCCTTGCTAATAACCCCGATAATCAGTAAATCAGTAGATGCGCTTGGGATGGAATCCAGCCTCGCGCAATGCTGCCAAGATTCGGTCAATGTGCTCAGGACCATTGGTTTCTACTGTGACGCCTAACGCAACAGCGTTGGTGTAAACACCAGAAGCTTTGAACTGATCGTGGTCAAGTGCAATGACGTTAGCACGCTCATTAGCAAGCAACGTCGCTACCTTAACCAACTGACCGGGAACGTCAGGCAGTTCAACTTCAAAATTCATAATGCGACCGCGGGCAATCATACCCTTTTGAATTACTGCGCCAATGGTCACAGTGTCAATGTTGCCGCCAGACACAATTGGCACCACCACATGCGGACCGGGAGCTGACGCGAACTTACGGGAACGCAGGTTGAGATGTTCTAAAGCGGCCAGAGACACCGCGCCGGCAGCTTCCACTACCATCTTGTGCTTTTCCAGCATGAGCAGGATCATCTCATTAATGTCACGCTCGCTGACGGTGACCAGATCATCTAGGAATTCGTTAAGCAAGGCAAATGTCAAATCACCTGGACGTTTGACAGCCACGCCCTCTGCCGAAGTGACTACCTGATCTGCTGGTGCTACTCGACCTGTGGCAAAAGAATTCTTAAACGCGGGTGAGCCTTCAGGAATTGCACCGATCACTCGTACTTCCGGGCGGAATGTCTTTACAGCCAGCGCGATACCGGCACCTAGTCCGCCACCACCAAGCGGAACAACGATGTCAGTGACGTCTGGAACATCGTCGAGAATTTCTAACGCAATCGTGCCTTGTCCGCACAACACCTCGTAATCATCAAACGGAGCAACGTACACCATACCCTGCTCTTCGCTGAGTTTGGCGGCATAAGCGGCTGATTCGTCGAACACGTCACCGTGCAGAACAACTTCAGCGCCGTACGCTTTAGTGGCATCAACCTTAAGCGGTGGGGTGATTTGAGGCATCAAAATCGTGGCTTTAGCGCCACGTTCGCGAGCTGCATACGCTACACCCTGCGCGTGATTACCTGCAGATGCGGTAACAATTCCACATGCCAGTTCGTCTTCACTTAGAGACGCGATTTTGTTGTAGGCCCCACGAATTTTGAACGAACCGGTGACCTGCATATTCTCCGGCTTGAGCAGTATGTGATGTCCTGTCATTTCTGACAACGTCTGCGAAGGAATAATCTCGGTATGCCGAGCGGTTCCCTTCAAACGTTCTGCAGCGAGCTTAAGCTCCGCAGCATGATCACGTTGCAATGCTTTAAGGACGTCTTTCTGCTCCATAAACGGTATTGTAAGCGGGGCGCAGCCAAAGACGTGTTATGCCGTCCACACTGCACGTTCTGCGTATGCTGACTCTCTCTTGCTTGACTCGTTCGTCTTTCAATGTTCTGAAGCACAGTGCACCGGGCACTGCCGGTAAACACGAAGTGAGGCCTGGCTAACAGGGGTTAACCAAGCCTCACTGAGAACTGATGAATTTTTGAAGTGAAAGTTCCTTATGAACAATCAGCAATATGTCTACAGTTCGATGACCACACCTTCCCATGCAGTTAGTGCGCCTGTAGTAAGGGAATGGGCAGCATGCGTGGTGGTATGTGTAGTAATTAGTACACGTGATTCCACGCTATCGGTATCTGTACTCGTTTCCGATTGAGCGAGTAGCGTTGCACACTCGGCAGGAACAGCAGCTGCATGGCCGGTCATGTTGACCATGACCAACAACGTGCGTTCACCCAGCGAACGTGTGAACGCGTAGATGGTTTCATCTGCTTCGTCGACAATCTTCCAATCGCCCGCAGCCACTACTGGGTCAGTATGACGTAAGGCAATCAGCTGCTTATAGAACGTGTACACCGATTCTGGATCATCAAACTCGGCGGCTGCATTTACATCTACATGGTTGGGATTCACTGTAATCCACGGTTCAGTCGATGAATCAGCGGGCATGAATCCCGCATACGTAGACGCGTCCCACTGCATCGGCGTACGCGAGTTATCGCGGCTACGCTGTGCAAACGCTTCCATAATCGACTCATGCGATTGCACTTTCGCTTCTTCAACACGCTGCCGATGAGCATTCAACGTTTCCAGATCGCGATACTGACTAAGTTCGGTGAAGTGAGCGTTGGTCATACCGAGTTCTTCGCCTTGGTAAATGTAGGGGGTCCCTCGGTGCATGTGGAGTAGCAGGCCGATAGCTTTTGCTGATGCTGTGCGTGATTCTTCTGTTGAGTCATCTCCCCAGCGGGACACCACACGCGGCTGATCATGATTACAAAAAAACAAACTCGCCCAACCAGTATCAGCAACAGCCTCCTGCTGATCACGCATAGTGCGCTTGAGCTCAGTCAACTTAAGCGGAATTGGATTCCACTTGGTGTAGTTTTCGCAATCGACATCCATGTGAGTGAACACAAACAGCATATCGAGTTCGTTGTTTGCGGGGTTGGTGATGATTTGGTTGCGCTCGGGGGTGATACCGGGGGCTTCACCAACGGTGATGAACCCGTCTCGGTTGGCGAATACTTCGTGCCGCATTTCAGCGAGGAATTCGTCTAAACGGGGACCGTCCGAACAGAACGGGAACGGCGACGAGTACCCTTCCTCACCCACCGCGTAATCCTCAATCTGTGAGTCAGCCTCCCCAGGCAGTTTGCCATTCTCATCATATGTTTTAGAGATTTGGGTGATCACATCCATACGGAAACCGTCGATACCGCGATCCATCCACCAGTTCATCATGGTGTACACTGCGTGACGCACATCTGGGTTTTCCCAATTCAAATCCGGCTGTTTCGCCGAGTACTGGTGCAGATAGTATTCACCACGTGTGCTGTCATATTGCCATGCTGAACCTCCAAAATATGAGCCCCACTTATTCGGTTCAGCACCCGGAGTCCCCGGTTGCATACCAGGGCGTACGGGACGCCAAATATACCAGTCAGCGTGTGGATCGGTTTTATCTCGAGAAGCCTGGAACCACTTGTGTTCATCAGACGTGTGGTTCACTACCAAATCCATAATCACTTTAAGACCACGATTATGTGCCTGTTCCAACAACTCATCCATATCCTCGAGAGTGCCGAACATGGGTTCAATATCCTGATAATCAGAGATGTCGTAGCCATTATCATCTTGCGGTGATCTAAATACTGGTGAAAGCCAGATCACGTCTACTCCCAGATCAGCCAGGTAATCAAGACGAGAAGTAATACCCCGAATATCACCAATACCGTCACCGTTAGAATCCTGGAAGCTACGCGGATAAATCTGATACACCACCGCATTCGCCCACCATGGACCCGACACAACACCATTCGTGTGTACGTCCCCCGGCAGAACACTACGCTGCATTGTTGTCATTGCACTGCATCCTTTCCTGTTTAAGCCCCGACAATCCCGAACACAGGCGCACAGCATGCTTGCCCGGCGTTCGGAAGGTGATTATTAGTACTTCTTCGCTGAAGATTTCAGACATGTACCATCGTAGAAAAACACCGATTTACATTCCTATCCCGGGCGTGGCGACACCTGACAGAAAGTAATTACTTGCACAAAGCAAGAAAACAAGCGTAAACGTGAAATAAATAAGATGATTAGCCTATATGCAGCGTGACGACGTGTTCAACGCATTGCACTGTGCACATAGCACCACAGTGCGTAACATCAAGTGCTTCACCATTGCACATAACACTGCCGCATTGATTGCCTGGATCGAGGAAAGCAAAAACACCCGGCTCTGCCAACTCGACAATCAAATCATCGCCGTCAATACGGCAGCTGGTAATACCAGCAGGTGCCAGATACTTGTCCACCAGACCTATCGGGATAACAGTTGCAGCCAAAGAAGTGAAAGCCTCTGATGCACTATCAGACGCACTGTCAGCAGGAAAATTCGCACTACCAGCGGCAGCGTAGCCAGCAGCATTAACAGAGCCTGTGCTTGTGTGCTCTGCGTGTCCACCCTCGGATTTGCCTACCAAAGGCGTGCACTCACTGCTGTCCCACACATAGAACAGTCGGGACTGTCCGTAAGCGAGGTCACAAGTTAGCGCTTCGTCAGCCTGCACATACTGCGCTGTATGTGCATATCCATCGACAACCCACAAACCAGCATCAACGTTTGCCTTTGCAACAATGGTTCCATGTTGTACAGCATTTTCTTGTAATCCTACGAACACCAGCACACGCCATGCTCCGCAATGCGTTTGCACACACCATGCTGTTTCAGAGCGTGTAGGGTCTGTTAACAAACAGTCGGGCGTGGGCACTGCAGGACTATCCGGGCGCAGTACACGACCGTCCCGCAGCACCAATGGCATCAAGATATCTGGTTCAGAAGCGCCGGCCGCATCGGAACAATACACAGGACCACCACTGAGCGCACGCATCACTGCATGTGTTTGTGCATGCGAATGTTGGCTCCAGAACATATCCCAGTCGCAGTGATATAACCCGTTCATAAGCAACGAGCAGTATGCGTTCTGCATTAAATGTTCTGCAAGACTTGATGGATCATGCGGAATAAAGTCATCACTGGTGCGTGTAATTGGCGA
>CAYQJZ010000037.1:0-10978 GCA_964417995.1 uncultured Bifidobacterium sp. | reverse complement strand
GCTGTTTATCCGCCCCAGGAATTAAACATCCGTTAGATGTTGTTATGAGATAGTCGCGGGTTTGCGCAGCAGCAGAACCATGTGGTTCAAGACCGTTCCAATAACCTTGGAAGGCCTGCCATACGCCAACATGTTGCACACCGTATCGGTTACGTAATAAATCGACAGTATGAGCCAACCCCTTAGGGAAGCGTTCGGGGTCAGCACCAAAGCCAAGAAGTGTTTCAGCCTCGCGGTCCAGCTGCGACCAACCATCGTCAACCATCACCCACGAAACTGGAATGCCTTTGGCTTGGAATTCATCCATCTTCTCGATAATTGCTTTTTCACTCACATCGCGAGCGAGCGAATCCCATGTGCACCAGCCAAAACCACTGAGAGCTTCTGGCAGGGGACGTTTGTTCCGCGGTGCAATACCGAGATGCTGAGCGGCAGCGGTGACGCATGACTGTATAGCAGCGTAAGGGCTGCTGGCGAGCGCATAATAAGCAGCTGCATCAGTAAGCGACGTTCGCCCGGCACGATTAGAAGCAATAGTGAGATGCAGTGCAGAGTGTTCTTCTGCGTTGTTGTTGGCTGGCTTGTTGACTGTCGTGTGAGTAGCCTTGTTGGCTACCTTGTTGGCAGCCTGTGCGGTATTTAAGTCAACTTCACCGTGGAAATCAGCGCGAGCATCGTTGCCACTCACTGCTACTAGTGCTGCCCACTGTTCACCATTACGCCAGAGAATCAATTGAGTACGTTCTGGCACGTCGCCAAGTGATTCACACCATGCAGGGCGCATCCACCATTCCTTGTGCTGATACAAGCAGAGAAATGGGCCGTGCGCCTGAGAAACGATGTCAACAACAGCGTTTAACGCACAATCTGCATCAAAGGTATCTTGTTCCAGGAAACGCAATGCACGGTCTTGTGGTTGAGGCAACGTTGCGTCAACGTCGATTCGCCAGACAGAAGCAGAGCATGAAAACTCTGTGCAATCATCAGCACAGTAAGAAGTGTCAGAAGAACAATCTAGCTCACTTGCAGCACTGCATGAGTAACTGCTGTCGTGAATAACAGTGAACACCGAATCTGGCATATTCAGCGTACCGTAACCGTTGCGAACGGTGGACGTATTGTTTGAGCTGTCAGTGTTGCAACCAGTTGTGTGTAATCCCGCGCGAAGGCCTGAACGGAAGAAGGCATGCACATCGCGTATAGCAACAGGTGTTGTGCCCAACGTAATGTTGCGATCTTGTGATTCTGTATCGCCATCACAGCCGCCACAGTAGGACGAAGAATCAACATGCGTGCACATATGAGATGTCTCCTTTGACAGAACACAAGATAATTAAACCCGGTACCGTACCGCCCCGACTAGGCGATAACGTCCAGTGGGCCGATTCGGTACCGGGTAGAAAGGGATCCAGACAATAAAGTATGGTTCTTTGAGTTATTTAGGGTTACTTAAGGTTTAGGTTTACTTGACAGCGCCGCGCATCACGCCGGAAATCACCCACTTCTGAGCGAAAACGTAGACGATTAGCACCGGAGCCATAGCCATAAGGTACGAGGCGAACGCCATTGGATAGTTCGAGGTGAACTGACTCTGGAAGACATACTGTGCCAGTGGGATCGTCTTATTTGACTGATCAGTAATGGTAATCAGCGGCAGTAGGAAGTCGTTCCACGCCCACAGCACAGTAATAATCGCAATTGTGGCGTTAATTGGCCCCATAAGTGGGAAGATAACCGTCCAGAAGATACGCCATGTGCTAGCACCATCCACTCGTGCAGCCTCTTCCAAACTCATCGGAATCGAACGAATAAAGCCGATTGCGATGAACATATTAGAGCCGAGACCGAAAATCGTGTACAGGATAATCAGACCGAGCTGATTGTCGAGATTCAGTGTACCCATCTCTTTAGCAATCGGCAACATGGTTACTGTAAACGGCACGAACATCATTGCCAGGAAGAAGTAATACAGGAAACGGAAGAACCGCTTATCCATATTCCTTGCTACGGCATAAGCAACGAAAGTGTTCGTAAGCAGGGTTAAGCACACTGCTGCCACGGTAATAATCGCCGAGTTGAGAGCTGCCTTCGGATAATCGATATATTCCCATGCATCAACAAAGTTGCTCCACACCCATTCAGTTGGCAGGCTGAACGTTCCTGCTTCCGCTGGAGTTTTGAGAGCGGTTACAACAGTGAAGTACAACGGAACAAGAATAGTCAAAGAGAAAACAGCCACAACAGCGGTTAACCACCAGTTGACCTTATGATCTTTGCGGAAGCCGTTCTTCTTATCGAATTTCTTACCCTTCATGCCGCTGTTTTCAACGGCGCCGCCAGCTACAGAAGTCGCGGTTGGTTGCGTTGTGCTGGTCATATCAGATCTTCTCCTTGCCGCTGAAGAACTTCAGCTGAATGAATGCGAAAACAGCCAGGACGATGAAGAACGTTACAGCGTTCGCCATCTGGTAGGAGTACTCACCGTTGCCCAAACCGTTTGTGAAGATGAGGTAGGAAACCGTCTCGGTTGCCGAGTCAGGACCACCCTCGGTTAAGGCCACAACCTGATCGAACATACCCAATGAGCCCTTGAGGCATAGCACCATGTTGATGGTGAAGAACGGGCCAATCAATGGGAAGGTGATCTGCCAGAACTTCTGCCAGGCATTTACGCCGTCAATGTCAGCTGCCTCGTAAATTTCTGTGTCGATGGTCTGCAAGCCAGCCAAATAAATCAGCGTGGTGTATGCAACGCCCTGCCACACCGTAAGAAACACAATCGGGAACCATGCCAAATCAGCGTTCGTCAGCATTGAGGTCGACAGCCAGTCGATACCAAGTGCTTGGCCAAGTGCAGGCAACGGCACCATGAAGATGTATTTGAATACGTAGCCAATCACCAACATGCCGAGCGTGTACGGGATGAAGAAAATCGCGCGGAAACCGTTTTTAAAAGCGATGCGCGAATTCAACAAAACTGCAAGGAACATGCCAAGGAAGTTCTGCACCAATGTCACAATAATGGCGATAGCAATGGTGAACAGATAGGCATGGCCTACACGATCGTCGGAGAACATGGCAATGTAGTTTTTAATGCCGATGAAGTCCCATGATCCATAGCCCTGCGAGTTGGTTAGCGAGTAAAACGCACCCTGCAAGAACGGCCAGTATACGAATATGCACACCAGAATTACGGCAGGAATGGTCATCCAATAGAATGCCTTGTCAACCTTACGGTTGGAGTATTTGTTGACTTTCTTTTTCTTTGCGATTGCCATGATGTTGTTCCCTACCTGAAGTTACGGGCCTGCACCTTGTCGTACTCCTCCTGCATCGACTCAAGGAAATTGTCGACGTCGCCGGAAGTCACCAGCGTCTGCAGGAGACCACCAATGTTGATGGATGACGGTACGTAGTGATCGCAGAAATCGGTAAGACGGTTCTCTTCAAAGAACCAGACGATGGTCGACAACGCATCGTCACCGATATAAGTGTCCTTCAAAGGACCGATAGCAGACTGGTTGTCGCAGTAATCTTCAAGATTCGACTCTTCTAAAAGAAACTCGACGAATTCTCGCGCTTCCTCATAATGCTCGGTATGCGCACCGATTGTTATCAAAACATCGTCACCAGCAGTGAGCATTTGTTCATCCTCATCATCGGTTGCTGGCATTTGAGCGAAAACAATCTCCATATCTTCGTTGATGAGACGAACCTGCGGAATGGCGTAGGTGCCCAGCGGCAGAATAGCGGCCTTTCCGTTAGCAAAGTCCTGCGTTGCCTGCGAATACGTTACAGACGGATTGTCTTGTGAATAATTCTGGAATAGTTCAACAAGCTTCTCGGCTACCGGTTCCCACAGATCAGCGAATGTAGTGTCTCCAGACTTGAGATCTGTATATTCGCTTTCAGCAACTAAGGTTGAATTCAGCGACGACAGCGGAGCCTGAATTGTCCACGAATCAGCAATGCTGGCTTCCATAGCCGTAATACCGGCATCTTCAAAAATCTGAAGTACTTCAAGGAATTCTGACCATGTGGTGGGTGGATTGTAAGGGTCTAAACCAACTGACTCCCACAACTCAACATTGATGATGTAACCGGAGGCGTTGCCAGCGAACGGAAGAGCATACAGCCGCTTCCCATCTTCATCATCGGTTTGAACCAAATTCTTGGCAATTTCAATCATGCCCTCGTTGAATTCATCAACGATAGGATCGTCGGTGAAATCCCAGAAAACACCAGCTTCGGCAAGCTGACCGTAATTAATATCACCGTTGATCGTAATAACATCCGGTTCGCGATCTTTAACCAGGCGGGTACGCAAATCGGTTGTAGAATCCGAGGAATTGTTGACATTGATCTTGATATTCGGGTGTGTTTCCTCAAACTCGGCAGCTTTTTGAGTGAACCAATCGGCAGCCTCGCTTTTGTATTGGAAGAAATCGAGCGTCACCACGTCTGCGTTCGATTCACCACACCCTGCCACGCCAACAGCCAAAGCCAGCGCCACAATAGCTGTACCAGCTCGCTTCAATGCGCGCCGGTGCGATACACGTTTGGCGGTACCTGCTTTCATACGCGACTCCTTTGCCTTGCTTTTCTCTTGTCCTTGTTACCTATATGTGGCTTCGTCGCCACAAGGCGGAACAAGTTCGATACTAAGTCGCACGGTTTTTCATTCCCAGTCTTTGCGAGTTCCTTATTAACGCAAGAAAAGCACTACGAAAACCTTTGGAAGATAAAGAAGGTAAACGTATAATCACCGAAGGCCGTATAATCAAGGTGACCGCGAAAGGATGGGCACGTGGCAAATAATTTCCCTTCCCCACAGTGGTTCACCGGTTCCGAATACACTCATCGCGTAGCACGCGCCATCGCTAAATATGGCCCTATTGCGCGAACAACACTGGCACAGATGCTGGGAGTGTCGCAAGGAGCACTATCACGGATCACTAGTGACTTAATTTACGCCAATGTTATTGAAGAGCTGCCAGCGAACATCACAGCTTCCGGACGCCTGCCGCAAGGGTTTATTCCGAAAGAAAATCCTGATCGGCGAGGCCGACCGCAGACGTCATTATGTTTACGCACTGATCAATACACGTTTATTGGTGCAAATATTCATGGTACGGATGTTAGCGTCCAACAGGTGGATGCCTTATGCCAACCCGTTGGAGACTGCATAACGCGCCCTTTGGAATCCCTTAAACCGCAGGATGTCACTGAGCAAATCACTGCGATGGCTCGTGAATGCCAGGTTTCTGACTATCCAGCACCTGCTTCAATAGGCCTTAGTCTTGGTGGACATGTGGCTGATGACCGCTATGTTACATATGCACCGTTTTTGCATTGGAATGGCCACATTGATTTGGGCGGTATGGCTTATCAATCACTTGGCTTGCCTGTTGCTGTATTTAACGACCTTGACTCCGTACTGTTGCATGAGGGCTGGTTCGGTGTCGCTGCGGGAATTAAACGCTACGCTGTGGTCACTATCGGCGTGGGTGTGGGCTATTCTTTGGCTGAAAACGGCCATGCCGTAGATTATCCGGATAAAAGTTACGGACTTGTTGGGCATGTATTGGTTGACCCTGAAGGGCCGCGCTGCAGCTCCGGCCATATCGGGTGTTCACAATGCCTGACATCTGCTTCGATTGCCACTGAATATTCGGATATTATCGGCCACGCGGCATCGTTTGAAGAGTTCACCAATGATGTCTTGCAGGGGAAACCACATGCAAACCGACTAGCAGAACGCACGTGCTTCCGACTTGGTGTGCTGGTAGCGACGATTGCGAATATGGCAATGCCATCTAAGGTTCTAATTAGCGGCGAAGGTTCGTTCTTAGCACAGATGAACATTGAGGTGATTCGCAGCGGCATCATGCATTACCGGCACAGCCAGACTTCTACTGTCGATTTTGAAGTTCTTTCTTTCGACTGGTCGGATTGGACACAGGCCGCTGCTGCACGCGCTATTGCTCGTTATATTGGCTGAGCTGTGGCGAGTCTAATGAACCCGCCACAGCCGAAGTGAGCCCCCACAAAGGGTGCGGAGATTCTGGAATAAGCCTTCGTTTATTGCAACTTCACTGCTTCAAACAGGATGGCCTGCTCCGGGTGCAGAGCCGGCGGCCGAATACCATATGTATCCAATGCACGTCCGGTCAGGCATACGCCGGACTTGTTCCACCATCCCAACTGCGTGTAGCCTGCCTGCAGCCACTCAAGGTTTTGATCATCAATCAGCGGCGTCACTCGATATACAGCATCCGGGTCGAGACCGGGCAACCGTACAGGACCCATTGGATAGGTCGCTGACGTAGTTAACTGCGTAAAGCGGTACACCGCACCGCTGCCGTCACTGTTCACGACTCCGTCGAGACGTACTGAAGAGTCGTCGCTGTCTCCGTGCACTACCGTGCCGGTAGCAAAATCCTGGCGATGCTTTTTGAATTCGTTAACCCACAGCGCAAGTTTGTCGATATCTTCCTGCGGCTGCTTAAGCAGATTCCATTCGATACCAAAATGACCGAAGAAAGCCGTCGCCATACGCATTTCTTGACTGGTAGTGCGGTGCGTGGAATGTGCAGGACTGTCGCCAACATGCTCACCCATCATCTCTGGCGGTACCAGCAATGAGGTGTACCGCTGAATATCCGCACGTTCCACTGGATCTACGCAATCAGAAACCCAGATACGATCTGCGTATTGGAGAATACCCATATCAACGCGGCCACCACCTGACGAGCAGCTTTCAATCTCTAAACCGGGGTGTGCCGCTTTAAGATCGCGGTAAATTCGATACACGGCAAGCGTTTGCTCATGCACCGCCGGGCGACCGCTGAATGGCGAAACTGCTTCAGTGACGAGCTTGTTATGATCCCACTTGATGTAGTCAATACCCAGTTCAGTAACCAGCGCATCCATACGCGAGTAAATGTAGTTGTAGGCTTCCGGATTGGTCAGGTCAACAACCTGCTGTTGGCGACCTTCCATAGGCAAACGTGAGTCAGTAGGCTTTAATACCCAATCCGGATGATTGCGGAACATGTTAGAGTCAGGGTTCACCATTTCAGGCTCAAACCACAGACCGAACTCCATGCCTTTGTTGTGCACGTGGTCGGCGAGCGCTTTTAAGCTCTTAGGGCCGTCTGGCCATACGTCGGGTGAGATTTCCCAGTCGCCGAGTCCTGCTCGGTCGTCTCGTCGGGAACCAAACCATCCATCGTCAACAACGAATCGTTCAACACCGCTTTCTGCTGCTTTATCGGCGAGTGCTGCAAGCGTGTCAAAATCGTGGTTGAAGTACACGGCCTCCCATGTGTTGAGAATCACTGGGCGTGGGCGTGTGGTGAATTCTGGATGGTCGGCGCGAATATGGCGGTGGAAACGCGAAGCAACCTCGTTGAGTCCGTCACCGTAAGACCCATATAGCCATGGTGTGGTGTATTCACTGTCTTGCTGTAGTGTGATTTCACCGTCGAAGAGTACTTCACCACCGCCGAGAACACTTTGCGCGTAGGGCATACGTTCGATTGACAGCACACTGTTGCCGCTCCATGCGACATGTACGGAGTACACGTTGCCATGTTCAAATCCAAAGCCTGGCGTGCCAACGCTCATGAGTAGTGAGGCGTCGTAGTCAGGGCGGCCTGCCATGGAGAGACGTTCAAATCGTCCGTTGGTGAGTGGCTGGCGTTGTGGTGATCGTTCGCGTAAATGATGGCCGGTTGTGGTTAAAATTTCTGCCATACCAGCAGGCAAATTGTAGCCGAGTTCAACTTTGCTGACTTCAAGCTTGTCGCTATTAATGTTGCGAATAGTGGCTCGTTGGCGTAGTAGGCCAGATTCTTCCAGCTCGCACTGCCAGATCAAACCGACGCCTTGATCGGAATCTTCAGCAGTGACAGTTACACCGATTGTGTTTTCGTCAATGGCAATATTGTTTACAACAAAACGGCAGAAAACATGACGACCATTGCGGCTCACGTCGAGACGTGTTTGCCCTAACCAGCTTTCTGACTGGGTGGGCAGCACACTTGGCCACATCGTGTCATCCAAGGCGCCTGATACTCGTTGCGGGCGTAAGGCATCGTAGAGATCTACTGCTGTTTCAGGATGACTCAGTGGCCGCCCCCAGTGTACGAGACGAGGTAATTGATTGTCAGGAATAACCAGTGCGAACGCCACGTTGGCGTCCATGCGTTCTCCGTACACGGCTGTGATGTGCAGTCCGTCGGATGCTTCGACAGTAAACGACCCAATATGCGACATTGCAATACTCCTCGTTTGATTGAAGAACTGTATATGGGGTGAACAGGCGTCAAACATGATCGTACAGAAAAGGGGATTCTTTTCCTTAGTACGGAGTGTTTACGCAAACAGCAAGAAAAACAGCCAGAAAACGTTGTGTAACAGTGAGGCGTATCAGTACAAAAACTCAGTATAAAAACACCAAATACCGGCGGTACATATCAACAGATATCAGCGACGGGAAGAAAAGAAATCAGTTAATACAGCAGCACAGTCGTTTTCACACACGCCACCAATGACTTCAGGACTGTGACCGACGTGAGGATCGCGGGGAATATCCCACACTGAACCACAGGCACCAAGTTTGGCATCCCATGCGCCAAACACGATACGATCTACTCGCGCTTGCAGGCATGCCCCCGCACACATCGGGCATGGCTCAAGCGTAACCACCAGTGTGCACCCGTTAAGATTCCATGCACGCCCTGACGCCGCATCACGTAAAGCCAGCACTTCAGCGTGAGCAAAAGGATCAGCGTCACCTTCTCGACGATTGCGGCCTTTCCCAATAATCATGCCGTCTGCATCAAGCACTACAGCTCCTACAGGAATATCACCGTCGCATGCCGCATCGCGAGCTAGCGCAATGGCCTGGGTCATTGCCTCTTCAACTGTCATGCCGACAGTTTATCGCCGCACCTCGGCACTAGCCGATGCGTAGGAATGTGTCAGTATCGGCGAAAATTACCAGCAGAACATCTGCAAGAAAGCGAGAGGTTGTATCGTGAACCTCAGCCGCAGGCGCAACCCCTTTGTATCGTCTACCATTTCGACCGGTAGTGCTGTTTATATCGCTGCCGTCGCATGGTGGTGCTTTGTTGCGCTGAACTCGAAGGGAGAGATATGAGCACGTTTACGCTGATCCTATGCATTCTTGCTGCGGTCGTGCTCTCATCGTTTCTCAGTCGATTCATTCCGAAGGTCTCCACACCTTTGGTGCAGATTATGCTCGGCATAATCGCTTCGCAACTGCCATTTTTCCCTGAGGTTGACCTTGACCCAGACCTGTTTATGGTGCTGTTTATTGCACCGCTGCTGTATCTTGAAGCGCACGAGATTGATAAGTCGTCACTGCTGAAATCATTAAAAGTTTCGTTAACTCTGGCCATTGGACTTGCTTTCGCCACAATGGTGGCTGTTGGGTTCTCTTTAAATGCATTCTGGTCTGCTGTTCCATTGGCTGCCGCGTTCGCACTTGGCGCAGCACTTGGACCAACCGATGCGGTAGCTGTCTCATCGTTAGGCAAAGAGGCATCACTGACACAACGCCAGGTCGGTGTGCTTAAGGGCGAGTCGCTGTTTAATGATGCTTCCGGCATTGTGGGCTTCCAGTTCTCCATTCTTGCCGCTGTCACTGGCACATTTTCAATAAGTGAAGCGGCCAGCGAATTTGTTATTTCCTTCGTTGGCGGCACACTGGTTGGCGTCGCTGTTGGCGTCGCTGTCAACTGGATGTTTGAAACAATTCGCTCTCTTGGTTGGGAAACAACCACTACGCGTGTTTTGATGGAATTATTTCTACCGTTCCTGCTCTACTTGGCGGCAGAAGATATTGCGCATGTTTCCGGCATTCTTGCCGTTGTGTCTTGCGGTTTGCTGGTGCACTTCGACCGCACAGGTGTTGGCCCGAACGTTGCTCGCACCAATATTGTTGCGTCCAGCGTATGGCAGGTGCTGTCGTTCAGCTTGAACGGTGCAGTATTCATTCTGCTCGGTATGCTGCTACCGGGGGCGATGAGCCGCAGCTGGGAAGATCCAACCATCAGCAACACCAAACTGCTTGAAGTGATTTTGCTGGTCGCTGCGGTTGTTGTAGCGATGCGTTTCATATTTGTCTCGGTTATCTTGCGTCTAACAAAAGACGAAAAAACCAGCAAGCGACGCAAGATGACAGCAGAACGGTGGCGTTCAGCTGCCGTAATGACTTTCGGTGGCGCCAAGGGCACAATCACACTGTCATTGATGCTGACAATTCCGTATTACATAGCATCTGGCGATCAATTCCCCATGCGTGATGAATTAATATTTGTGGCGTCAGGCGTCATTATTGTCACGTTGCTGCTGGCGAACTTCTTATTACCGCTTATTGCACCCAATCGTTCCTCGGAATCCACGTCAGAAGTCAACGAAATCACTATCGAAGTGTTGCGACGAACAGTTGAGGAATTGACGCGCCGTGTTACTCCAGAAAATCGCCGTACGGTACTTATGGTGGTTGACTCTTATACCAAGCGCATTACCCGTTTGAAGCAGCGAACCGGCGACTCTGATCCGGAGGGCTTTGAACAGTTGCAAATTGATGCCTTGCACTGGGAGAAGGATTACATTAAAGGGCGTTTGACTACACTGCGTGAACATCCTCTTAGCGATCAGCACGAACAGGACCTGGAAATCGAAGCCGCTGAACGTATGCTCGATCAAATTATGAACACTCTGCGTCACGTCTCTGGCAGCTCGCGGTCTAATCATGCGGTATCGCAGATTCGCGGCCGCATCCGCTTGTTACAGCGCCGCACTGTTACTTTGTGGCGCCGGTTGAGTGGCAAGATTCGCCGCACATCACCGTTGTTAAGCGAAAACGAACTATTAACACGTTTTCGTCGTCTGCAAAGTGAAGCAATTGAGCAGGTAATCAATCGCTTATACGACGAGATCCGCA
>CAYQJZ010000036.1:0-17681 GCA_964417995.1 uncultured Bifidobacterium sp. | reverse complement strand
TTGAGCAACGTGTATACATCAGCCTTGTCGGCAAGAATCTCAGAAACCTGATCTGCAGTAATCGCGTCAAGACCACAACCGAAGGAGTTAAGCTGAACCAACTCTAATCCCGGGTACGACGCCACAAAGTTTGCAGCCGAATACAAACGCGAATGATAGGCCCACTGATTGGTCACGCGCAACGGCATCTTTGTGACCTTGCGGTCTCCCACATGGCGGAAACCGTCAGCATTGCGTTTGCGTGGATCTTCCTCTCCCTCAGACAAGTAATCGCTCAGGTGCAAATCCTCGCCTGGTTGCAATTCACAAATGGAGTCTTCCGATAGAACCACCATGCCCAGTGAGCAAATTGTTTCAGGAATACCGTGATTGATTTCCGGGTCGATGTGGTACGGACGACCGGCAAGAACAATGCCACGGCACTGGTGTTCCTTCATATAAGCGAGTGCGCGCAAACCTTCCTGTTGCACATCGTGTTTGAAAACTTTGTCTTCAGCGTAGGCGGCTTGCACGGCCTTCTCAACTTCTTCGCGGGTTACGTTGGCCCATGCGAAAGATTCAACAATGCGGTCAACCATGAGTTCATGGTTTGCCAGATTGAAGTATGGGCGCATATAACGGATGCCGTCTTCGCGCAGTTCTGGCATATTCGCACCAATAACCACCGGGTAGTTGGCTACTACTGGGCAGTTGTAGTGATTGTCAGCGTTTTCAACAAGGTCTTCCTCGTAGCTGACGCAGGGGTAGAAAATCGTGTTGATGCCTTTGTCGAGCAGCCACTTGATATGGCCGTGTACCAGTTTGGCCGGATAGCAGATATTTTCAGAAGCGATGGATTCAATGCCTGTTTCAAACAGTTCATGACTGGAACGCCCGGAAATAACTACCTTGAAGCCCAGTGACGTGAGCAGTGTGAACCAGAACGGGTAATTCTCGTACATATTGAGCACGCGCGGAATGCCGATTTCACCACGAGTAGCTTTCTTGTCGGTTAAACGGCGGTAGGCGAAGGCACGCTTGTACTTGTAGTCGTAGAGATTCGGTCGATCGGAACGCTTCTTCTTCGCGTCACCGCCGCGTTCGCAACGGTTGCCGGTAACGTACCGTGAACCGTCGGCAAATGTGGTGATCGTCAGCTTGCAGTGGTTCTGGCAGAGCTTGCATACGTCACGTTCGGTAGTCATCGACATATTGTCGAGCGCGTCACCGGAAAGAATTGATGACATGGTGTGCGCGACACCGTTGATAACAACAGTATTCGCTGTTGTTTCGCTGTCAGATTCAGCACCGGATTCTGTATCAGCAGCGCCGCCGTCTGCGTGTGCTTGTGCATCATCAGTGTCGGCAATATCCTCATAATGCATACGCGCAGTTAATGCCGCACCGTACGCACCCATCAGTCCGGCAATATTCGGGCGGGTCACCTCGCGCTCAGTGAGCAGTTCAAAAGCACGCAGTACAGCGTCGTTAAGGAATGTGCCGCCTTGTACTACCACAGTGTCGCCGAGCTCGCCGGAATCACGCAGTTTAATGACCTTGTATAGCGCATTACGCACCACGGAGTAGCACAGGCCGGCAGCAATATCGTCGATAGACGCTCCTTCTTTCTGCGCCTGCTTAACCGACGAATTCATAAACACTGTGCAACGCGAGCCCAGATCTACCGGGTGTGTGGAGTTCAGCGCTGCCTGGGTGAATTCTTCAATCGTTAAACCCATTGACGAGGCGAAGGTTTGTAAGAACGAACCGCAACCCGACGAGCATGCCTCGTTAACAGCAATTGAATCAATCACACCATCAGTGATGGCTAAATACTTCATATCTTGGCCGCCGATATCAATAACAGCGGTGACGCCAGGGCTGACCATTTCGGCACCACGGTAATGGGCCATTGTTTCAACAACACCCTCATCAAGATGCAAGCCTGTGGTGATTAAGCCCTCGCCATACCCTGTGGCACAGGAGCGAGCAATCCACGCTCCCTCAGGCAGTTCATTCTGAATACGCTTGACGATATCGATAGCAGCCGTGAGCGGACTGCCCTCGTTGGTGGCATAGCTGGACCAGACAATTTCGCGATCATCGTTAACCAGTGTGGCTTTAATTGTGGTGGAACCGGCATCAATACCCAAAAAATGCGGGCCGGCAGCGCCATCCAAGGTGCCAATATGCACATGCTCACGGTGATGACGCTCATTAAACGCCTCACGTTCAGCCTCTGTAGGGAATAACGGCGGCATTGTTGGTGTGTTCACCGGCATGTGCTCAAGATCGTCAAGTCGAGAAAGAATCTCCGAGCACGGGCAGGCTTCAAAATGTGAGTCCGAGTCGAGTTTATCTGGCTGCCCAGCCAGCAATGCAGCACCAAACGCCACATATAAGTGAGCGTCAGTTGGTGTGATGAATTCATCAACCTTACCGTCAAGCGCGCGATGGAATGCTGCACGCAGCTCAGACATAAAGAACAGCGGGCCACCAAGGAAAATCACCGTGCCATGAATCGGTCGACCAGAGGCCAGACCAGCAATAGTCTGCGTGGCTACAGCGGTGAAAATTGACGCCGCCAAATCCGGCTTGGCAGCACCGTCGTTGATAAGCGGCTGCAAATCGGTTTTAGCGAATACACCACAGCGAGAAGCGATCGGGTACAGAGTCTTGTACTGCTTGGCCATCTCGTTCAGGCCTTCAGCATCAGTGTCAAGCAGTGTTGACATCTGATCAATAAACGCACCAGTACCACCCGCGCAAGAACCGTTCATACGCTGTTCGGGAGTGGGCTTGAGATAGGTAATCTTGGCGTCCTCGCCACCTAACTCGATAATGACGTCAGCCTGCGGATACTCGGCGTCAATCGCTTCAGTTTCAGCGATAACCTCCTGAATAAAGGGCACATGCAGGCTGTCGGCGAGCGCTAAACCACCTGAACCAGTAATTGCCAAACGGACCGGCTCATCACCGCGCCCCTGATCAACCAGTGTGGTGTGAATATCTTCCAGCAGTCCGGCCACGGTGGCGCGCACGTTGGCGTGGTGGCGTCGATAGTCGGAAAACAGCACGTCGGAAAGGCTGTTTTTTTGATCGAGTACTACGGCTTTTACCGTGGTCGATCCGATGTCAAGGCCTATTCGCAACGACCTCATATCACGACCAGCAACCGCGGTATTCGCTGTATCCACCATGTGTACCTCATATCGACTGATTGCCGGAACGGCAGCACAAAGCCACCGCATATCCGGTTACCATCTTGTTAATAATAGTAGGAAGCACGCCATAAAAAGGCTTCTGTGATGTCGTTGCTCTCTGAGCGCTGTTATTTCAACATAAAAGCGGGTCGTGACTAGTAAATATCTCAAAACCAGACACGCACAGCATATTCGCCAGTGGTAGTCAGTCTTCCGCGACGCGAACAATAAGGATTACACCAGCGGAACATATACTTGGACGGTATGGGTAATACACATACTATTCGCGATATTGTCAACGCCGATTCATCTACTTCCATCAGTGACTATGGTGCTCATGTATTGTCATGGACTCCAGCTGGTCAGAAACCTGTTATCTGGCACCCGCGTGCTTTCTATTTGTCGCAGGGAACGCCGATTCGTGGTGGTGTTCCGATAGCGTTCCCATGGTTTAGTACTGGTTGGACTGGTAACGAACCAGGCACGTTGGATCCGAAGCACGGTTTTGCGCGCTTGTCATTCTGGCAGTTTGATGAAACTACTTCCACCGATCACCACGCCCATTATGTGTTGAACTCTTCTGATGTGAGCGCTGAGGATCTCAGCTTCTTTGGCTCGGATGCGCCACAGTTCCATGCGGACTACGATGTGGAAGCCGGTTCGTCAATTACCATGGCTCTAACTGTTACCAACGATGGTGACAAGCCGATGACCTATGAGTGCGCATTACATACCTACATTCAGGTGGGTGATGTGGAGAAGATCAGCGTAGAGGGTTTTGAATCTACTGATTATCTTGACAATACTCAGCCCGGCCTGCCACGCCAGCAGGCTTCTGGTGAGCCAATTACTTTCTCAGGTATGACTGATCGCACGTATCTGGCTGACGCTGTTGATACCGTGCAGATTGTGGATCCAGTGTTGGATCGCACCATTGTGGTTACCAAGGGTGGTGCACCGCAGTCGGTGATATGGAACCCAGGTCAGCAGGCAGGCGATGCGATTGATGATCTCTATCCCGGTGAGTGGCGTGGCTTTGTGTGTGTGGAATCGGTATCTCGTTTGGATCGCAGCATTACGCTGGCTCCCGGCGACAGCCACACGTTATCACAAACGCTGTCTGTTGCCTGACAGTTTGAACAGCTAGTTCAAACTGATTGTTAATAAGCCTCCTGTTTATCACCGTTTTCACACGCGTGAGCAGGAGGCCATTTATACGATGTTCCGTGCATTGGTAACGTCAGCTGGCAGAACCTTCCCCGGCGGCACGTTCGGTACCGTAAATCTCGGGAATGAACCGTTCCTGATCGTGCAGCTTGTTCCATATAACAGGCTTGCCTTGGTCGAGTGATTTCGGCACGTCAAGAATGCGTTGATTACTGGAGCCGCGGAATTGCAAAAGCGAATCATGCAGGGTGCGGATATACCGGCCATCAACAAGAATGTCGATCAACTCTAACAGCTCACGTTTATCGGAGGTTTCTCCGGGCCGCATCAGTTCTTCCCACGTGTAGCCAGTCCAACACCAGATGTCTTTGTTTTTTCCGAAGCGTTCGCGGATTTTGCGGGCGAGCGGTATGAGCATGCTTGTGTTGAGTAACGGTTCACCCCCAAGAAAAGTAATGCCCTGCACGTAGCTTTGCGACAAATCATCCATGATTTGCGCTTCAAGCTGGTCGTTGTACTCGTGCCCGGCCTGAAAATCCCAGATCGACGCGTTGTAACAGTCTACGCAATGGAACGGGCATCCAGACACATACAGCGAACAGCGAATGCCTTCGCCGTCGGTCATTAAAAAACGCTTGTAGTCAGCAACCATGTTGCGGCTCATTGTGCGCCCGTCCCACTGCCCAGCACGCGGGTTGTTGGCCAGTTCAGTGGGAATGGACGGGCCGCGAGAAGTCTCACCTGCAGCAAAGTCTCGTCGTGCACTCTGTGCCGGTCTAAACTCTCCCACTCTGCACCTCCCTGCCGCCTTCACGCCAACACTGTCACAAAACAGACAGCAGCCGCATAAAACACATACAGGGTGGTCGCCGCTTAGTGACATTGAACCACCCTGTATGACTTTTAGTCAGCTATCTGCCTCAAGTTATTTAGCAGGCGTCTACTTGGTTTCTTCATACCATTCGCGCGTTGTGCCATCGTCTAAAGCAACACGTCCTGTTTCGCCTGACATATGCTTAACGCGATGTGCGATCTCTTCATGACGACCATGCACCATCGGGCGTTGTACCGGGTTGCCGAGATAACCGCAGGTACGCTTGGTGACGTTACACTTGTCTGGATCACAGTTGCCGCATTCGGGGCAACGGAAACCTTCTTCCGTAGGTTCAAAGTCGCCTTGGAATCCGCATTCGAAGCAGTGATCAATCGGTGTATTCGTGCCCAAATAGCCGATACCGATGTTGTACGCGTAATCCCACACCGCTTCCAGTGCCTTCGGGTTGGCTTGCAAGCACGGGAACTCGCAGTAGTTAATAAAGCCGCCTGATGCGTAGTACGGGAAGTCCTTCTCGTAGTTGAGCTTCTCCATTGGAGTTGGCTGCAACCACACCGGGTAATGGAAGGAGTTGGTGTAGAAGTCGTGATCGGTGACGCCTTCAACTTCACCGAACTTCTCACGATCCATACGGTTGAAGCGATCGGTGAGAGATTCAGCTGGCGTGGAGTATACCGAATAATGGTAGCCTTCGGCAGCACTCCACTGCTTGCACAGCTCGTTCATGCGCTTCACAATTGACAATGCAAACTCTTTGCCCTGCGGATCCCAGCCGTGGTCACGCATCCAGTTCTTGCCATAGAACACGGCAGTTGCCTCGTACAAACCGATGTAGCCGAGCGAAATTGTGGCACGCTCGTTGCGGAACAACTGGTCGACGTTATCGTTGGCACCGAGACGGCCGAAAGCACCGTAGCGGAATAGCGTTGGAGCGTTAACCGGCGTGGCTTGCTTACAGCGCATAATGCGGAATTGCAGAGCCTGATGTGCCACTTCCATGCGCTCGTTGAAAATCTTCCAGAAACGATTCTTGTCACCGTGTGATTCCAATGCAATGCGCGGAACATTTACCGTAACCACGCCGAGGTTCATGCGGCCATCTTCAACGTCTTCACCAGTTTCCGGGTCAATCCAGCTCTGCAAGAATGAACGGCATCCCATCGGCGCTTTAAACGATCCGGTGATCTTGACGATGTTCTCGTAAAACACCACGTCTGGATACATGCGCTTGGTGCTTGATTCCAGTGCCAACTGTTTCAAATCGTAGTTCGGATCTCCTGGGTCAGCGTTAATACCGTGCTTAATGGTGAACACGAGCTTAGGGAAGATTGCCGTATGACGATCTTTACCCAATCCGCGGATGCGGTTCAGCAGAATTGACCGCTGAATCTCACGCGCAAACCACGAGGTACCCAAACCAAAACCAACGGTTACAAACGGGGTCTGACCGTTGGAAACGCGGTTCGAGTTGATCTGGTATTCCATTGTTTGCATTGCATCATAGATAGCCTTGCGAGTCATAATTTTTGCGTAGATCTCGCGCAGCTGCTCAAGCTCCGGTAAATCAGTATCAAAAGCTTCATCGTCAGGCAGAGGCTCACGATTCTCAAAATGTAACCATTCCGGCTCTTGAGCTTTAAGACCACGAACCATATCTTCCGCTACCGAAACCGGCGTGGAATCAGGAATCATCGAATGCGCCATCTTAAGATTCTTCACATAATCGCGCTTGGCGTATGGTTCAAGCATCTCGTCAGCACGGTTAACGGTTTGACCACCGTACTGAGCACCAGCAATATCCTTGATGATCTGAGTGATCTGTGTGGCAGCAGTACCAATGGACTTCGGTGAATCCATCATCGCGTTACCCAGCGCAAAGCCATACTCAAGCATGTCGCCAAAATTCGGTAGCGAACAGTTATTCATTGACGTAAACGGCGAATAGTCGGCGTCATGGAAATGGATATCACCCTTCATATGTGCGTTAGACACCGCATCCGGCAGCATGGAGAATGCTGAAGCTTTAGACACTGCACCAGCAAGCAAATCACGTTGCGTAGCGTATACGTTGGAGTCCTTGTTGGCGTTCTCACGTACCAGCGACTCATCTCTGTTAATGAGTTTGCTTACTGCCTCATTAATATCAGTGGCTTTAGCACGCTCAATGTCTTTGTTGAGACGGTAATTCGTGTAATTACGAGCCACCTCGTAAAGATGAGCCTCGATCAGTCCATGCTCAACGAGATTCTGAATATCTTCGATTTTTGCAGGGCCGTTGTAGCGTGCTTTGATCTCGCCTTCAACCTGGTTGGCAATACTGCGGATCATTTGTTCTTCTTGAGGACCAATTTTCTTATCAAGATCGGCAAAAGCTGACTTAACCGCATTGATGATATTGACCGGATCGAAATCAACGATACGACCATCCCTCTTTTCCACTAACACTGTTGTTGTGGCCGTGCGGGGCTTGCTCATCACCTGCGTTTCCATAGTTGGTCACTCCTGCAAATCACACTTATGTAAGATGTCTCTCAACTAAAGACTCTACGACAATACCACCCCGATATTTAGTACCACCACACTATTTAAACCCTAGATGTAGTGATACGAGGTGATTTATCGGCTCAATTCTACCGAAACAGCACTCATGTAATTTGTGTGCCTATTTCTCTTATCAGCGTGTCGGAATACCCCCGAAGCGTTCACACTACCGCGCATATCAGCCAGACACGCCGAGCACATCACACCCCCCTGTACAGTAACGACCAGCGTCACTGCTACCTTGTCCTCAAAGAGGAGGAATCTGAATACTATGCACGGTGACAACGATTATGCGGCCACAATGGCGCGGCCAGAAAACAATGGAACATCTGACAGTGCTGCCGGCATGAATGTCAGCAACAGACAAAGTGCTCCTAAGCAACCTCCACGTCTTGCTCGCGACACTACTCCTGATAACCCGTGGCCAGTGCGAATAATCAGCCAGAAATTCCACGACGCAGTACAACGTTGGCCGGAGGCATGGATTGAAGGACAGATTGTCGAGATCAACATGCGCCGCGCATCCTCCGGATATATCACGCTACGAGACAACGACGAAGAGATTTCCATCCAAGTCATGGGATTCAGACAGTTTGTTACCAAAGCACAGAATTTCCACCAAGGCGATCGTGTAGTAGTGCACGGCAAAGGCGATATCTGGATGAAAGCCACCCGTTTAAGTTTTGTGGCTGACGATATCCGCCGCGTCGGAGCTGGCGATCTCAAAGCACAAATTGATGAACTGCGAAAGCGCCTCAAAGGCGAAGGATTATTCGATGACGACCGCAAACTGCCGCTACCGGAATTTCCTCAATGCATTGGTTTGATTTGCGCCCCACAAGCACGCGCCGAAAGTGACATCATTACCAACGTCAACCTCCGTTGGCCAGCCGTAGAATTTTCGGTGGTGCACGTACATGTGCAAGGCGCGCAATGCCCTTCAGATGTGATTGCTGCACTCCGTCAACTCGATGCCGACTCTCACGTCGATGTCATCATCGTTGCGCGTGGTGGCGGCAGTTTTGAGGATCTGATCGGCTTCTCTGACGAAGGTGTGGTTCGCGCTGTGGCTGATTGTGCCACGCCAGTAGTGTCAGCGGTAGGCCACGAGGCTGATTGGACGCTTATTGATCTCGTCGCTGATTTGCGCGCTTCCACACCTACTGATGCCGCTAAGAGAGTAGTCCCTGATATCCGCGAACAGTGGCAGTTGATTACCAGTTCAATTGAACGAATGCGTTTGCGGATTGGTGCCCGCGTAGATAATGAGATGCGCCTTATCGACGGCTACGCTAACCGTCCCAGCTTGACACACCCAGCGAGCATGGTAGCTCCACACCAGCGAATGCTCGACGATGCTGTACAACGTATGCGGCGAGGGCTGACACGTATTCTCGACGACGCCACAATGACTATCGAAAAACGGCATGCCACATTAACAGCACTCAGTCCTCAGTCAACACTTGACCGTGGTTATGCTGTTGTACAAAACTCTGACGGACACGTACTTGACGACGCAACACAGGCTTCTGTGGGAGACCCGATCACCATTACACTGCGCAAAGGTAGTGTTCTGGCAGAAGTCACTGCGAAAAACTCTTAACCACACAACACGGTATTCTTAGCACTCACTAATTCAGCTCTAAACACCGTCACGTCACTTATCAAGAAAGGACATCGCATGGCAACCTCACAGAAATCACAAGAAAGCGAACAACCTATGACTGAGCACACGGCAGCTGTAGAAAACACAGAGAAGCAAGCGGAAACCGCTGTTCCAACATCATCATTGACTGACGAAGAGCGTGAGGCTATCGCTCAGATGCCTTATGAAGAAGCACGTGACAAGCTGATTCAGGCTGTACAGGCGTTAGAAGCTGGCGGTCTTAATCTCGACCAGTCAATGCACCAGTGGGAGATCGGCGAAGCACTTGCCCAGCGTGCGCAAAGCCTGCTCAACGATGTGCGTGCTCGACTCGACGCTGCTCAAGCTGAACAAGCCACATCAGCCGAGGTTGCTGGCACTCAGTCCAATTTGGATTGAGTGTTCTTTCATCCCTAATGGATGTTCACTTCGCCTGGTGGTAGTTCATCGGATTGCCGGTTAACAGCTCGATCCAGTTCAACTTGAATTAACACATTATGAGACTTCAATGGTGGTGAGCAGGGCAGCATGATCCGAGCCGTCAATGTTCACCACCTCGCAGTCGCCGGTAGTAATACCTTGATCAACAACAATGTGATCAATTCCTGCGAATTGTGAAATCTCCTGCCAATGTGCAGGCCATGTAAACGCCAATCCTTCACCGGCCTGCATAACCGCATCGTTAAAGCGGTCACCGAGAAAATCTCTAAATGGCGTGTGGTCAACTGTTGCATTGAAATCGCCCATAAAAATGTAGCGTACGTCAGTATTCTCTTGCATTTGTGCCAGTTCTTCCAAGGCTTGCAACCACACATCCCAATACCCTTGAACAGGTGCTGTAGTATGCACTGACACAAATCGCACTGGTAAATCACTAAATGTGACCGTACCGCCGGGCATAAATGATGACACGGAATTCACATCATCATCCGATGGATCATCTAATGGCGTGGCCGACCATAAACCATTGCCATATACGCCATCCGACGACGACACCAGAGAATACGGCAAATACTCGCTTATGCCGGCGGCCGTTAACGCTGCAACAAAGTCGTCAGTTGTTTCCTGTAATGCGAGCACCTCAACGTGCTGTTCACTGACCGTTTCAACAATTTGTTCAGCATCTGCAGCACCACGGTACACGTTTAGCGTCATCACGCGAGCATAATGATCGCTGGTATCAACTGAAGAGGCCACAGCCTGACGTGCTTCATCCGATAGTGTTGTCGACGATATAAAAAATGGTGCCTGCCAAAAAACTTGCACAGCAACACATGCGAAAGACATTATCGTCACCATACGGCGGCGTGTTAACAGAGACAATATCAACGCCAGCACAGCGGGAATAATTAGCCACGGTGTCACCGATACCAGATCAGGAATATACGGTAAAGCTTGAAGTTGAGATGGCAAAGCACGCGCAATAACCCCCACCAATGCCACCAGTAGGCATAAACGTGACAGCATACGCAGAATTGTCTGCAACACTGAGCCAATAACTGAATGTTTATATGTCCGTTGCACGGACTCCCCCGTTTCATTACCGCCACATAGTTGTTCTCTTTACACACTTGACCATACCGCGAGTCACGTTACGTCAACCATCATCCTTATGAATCATTCCGTATTCCGCACGACGATACCTGGATATGCCCAAGCTCAACAGCACATAAACAATTACCGACTGAACCAGTATGGAGCGTCTGAGCACACTATCTTCGCGCAACCAAAACCCGCACCCTGAGCAACAGCACCGCACCAAAAGTGCGCAGAAAACCGAACACCCCACGCACACCTACCCTCGCGTAACCACACCAACTACACTTTGCGCAGCCTGCTACACGCAGGAGGATTCATCCGAACCATCAAACACCACACCAACCAACCCCACAACCCACACACACAAAAACCGGAAGAGCCCTTAAAGTGTGCAAAACTGAACACTACTCGCAAAACCGGGCGCTACTGCAATTCGGCTCCAATTCGATCAAAATTCAGCTCAAATTCTGACTGTACAAGCATTTCACAAACGAGGAAAGAACACAACACCAGCTAAAACGAGTTGATTATCAGCGCGATTAACGCCAGTGCCCGAGACGCGATTCGAACGCGCGACACCCGCTTTAGGAGAGCGGTGCTCTATCCACTGAGCTACCCGGGCGCAAAACCACACCACAGTATACAGCGATTCCCGCTATTACGTGTGCATCAACACAATCGAGCGCTTAGCGGGAACGCATATTGCGATAACGCATAATACGCAGTGCTTCTCTCTTGTCTTGTTCTTCGCGCAACGCCTGACGTTTGTCGTATTCCTTCTTACCGCGAGCAAGAGCAATCTCAGCCTTAACACGACCATCATCGTTGAAATACAGGCTCAATGGCACAATTGTGTACCCTTTACCCTCGGTTTGACGGCTGAGTTTGGCAATCTCAGCAGAGTGCAGCAGCAACTTGCGCTTACGCTTCGGTGCGTGATTGTTCCACGTGCCGTTGAGATATTCGGGGATATTCGCCCCCTCTAACCACATCTCACCACGGCGGTCGATTGATACGAATGATTCAGTTAACGACGCGCGACCTTCGCGCAGTGATTTAACCTCCGTGCCGGTAAGAACGATGCCGGCTTCGTAACGATCCTCGATGGCATAGTCATGACGAGCGCGACGATTCTGCACAATCATCGCTGTTTTTTCTTTCTTCTGCTTTTTAGCCATCGACAACCTCCTTTCCGTCATCATTTCCTCGCTGATGCAACACACCAACATATCACAGCGTCATCTCGCCACACACTAATTCTTCATTGCCAAAGCATCAACAACAATAAACGGTTCTTCCAGCGCTATGTGGAGCCGGAAGAACCGCAATGCATCCAGTGCAAGGTATCTGCTTAGTGACTATAAGCCCACCAAACAAAACCTCACAGGTGATAGAGATACTTCGATTCGAATGATCAGTAATGAATGTAGGTGTAGTTGGACGCGTTGTACACAGTCTCGTAGTTTGGCCATGAGGTGAAACCTGTGCCACCCTCAGAGATCAGAATCGAACCATCGGAGTTCACACGTTCAACCACAGCTACATGCCCGTAAGCTGAGCTGGCATACCACGTGTAACTGGTGTTGGTAATCGCCTGACCGCGTTCAAAAACAACCACCGCACCCACATGCGGAGTGTTGTTCACCAGGTAACCCAAGCTGCGCGCAGTGTTGTCCCAATCTCCACCGTTGCCCATATATGAACCAACCGGCAGACTCAGCGCTGAACGACGCTGGTAAGCCCACAACGTGCACTGACGTGACGGATAAGCAGAACCGCCAACCGTATTACCGGTTGAATGTCCATAGCAGTACGAGGATCCTTCTGCGCAACTGCCCGGCACGGCGTAACTGGTACCGCTCGACGAGGACGAACTTGAGCTGGAAGACGAGCTGCTCGATGATGAGCTAGAAGAACTGGACGAACTGGAGCTCGACGAGGACGAACTACTGCCAATTTGATGTGATCCACCAGATGAGGGAGATGCGGTTGCCGTGCTCGTTGACGTTGAAGCCCATGAGTCAATCTCTGACTTCATTGCCACAATCTCTGCAGCTTCTTTTGCTTCCTCAGTTGTCAGCTCGTCAGAACGTTCTTCAAGCTCTTCACGCAACGCTGAACCCTCGCTGCGCAATGCTTCCAATTCTTCAGCAGCCGCCTGAGCTTCCGATGCGGCCTGCACAGCAGCAGCAGCCTGCGTATCTGCCTGCGTCTTCAACTGTGCAATCTCTTCTTCAATTGCTTCCAGACGCTCCTGGCGAGTCAGTGACACACCCAAAGAGCTTGCAGCTGACGATGCAGCATTGGATTCAGTGCGTGTTACAGCAGCCTCTGACTGCATGCGTTCAACGAATTCTTCAGTGGTGGTGGTATTGGTTACCACTTCCATAAGAGTTACAGCATCAGAACCGTGGAAACTTTCGCGAGCCAACTGCGCTACCGCAGCCTGTGCATCGTCGTAATCTTCTCCTGTTTCTTCGATGCTTGCCTGCAGATCCTCAAGATCTTTCTGTGCAGCTTCCAGACGTTCCGCCGTTGAATCAGCCAAACTCTGCGCCTGCTCCGCAGCCTCACTGGCCTCGTTTGCGGCTTCTTGCGCTTCGGGGATCTGATTCTCCGTCAGATCCTCCAGTTCAAGAATAAGCGCAGCTAATTCCTCGTTAATACCTTCTAACTGTTCAGCCAGTTCAGCATGTTCTTGAACTGCTTGCTCATACTCTTCAACAGTTACAGCCTGCGCTTCAGACGTCACCGCCGTCATACCCACTGCAGAAACAGCAAACATGAAAGCTGCCGACAGTACCATGCCGGAACATGACTTGATCTTCTGAGTCACACTCATGGCAACAACCTCCCTGATTTCATGCTTGTGTGGGGCATTGTACAGAACAAAACTGGAGATACCATACCAACATCCTGACGACTTGTCTTACGTTGTACTTTTGTCACTAGGCCTTGAGGTACCGGTGTAACGATATCGTCGAGGCAATAACGGATAGAACAGCAGCACCAAGAATCAATGCAGGCGCGGTAAGCCACACTGTAGCTTGAGTGATAAATGGCATCCATTGCACACTTTGAGCCAGCCAGTCAGTAATGAAAACCTTCACCACCGCGCTCAGTGCTGCACAAGACAAAAGCGACCCAAGAAGTGAAGCAAAAACACCTTCTAATATGAACGGTAATCGTATCGTCCAGTTCGAGGCACCTACCAGTCGCATAATTTCTGTCTCGTTTCTTCGAGATGCAGCACTCATACGTATTGTTGTGCCAGTGAGCATAATAGCGACTACTATCATCACTGCTGCTATTACCAGCGTCACTACGGTAGCTCTATTTAACACAGAGAATATGGGATCAAAAATCTCACGTTGATCAACAACTTCTTCTACGCCGGTATACCCGGTTAAAACCTCGGAAACAAGCTGATACTTGGTCGGATCACTGAGTTTGAGGCGTAGAGAATCCTGCATATCAGACGCAGTGAGCGTACGACCTTCGTAAATACCGTCCGGGTACTGTTCAAGGAAGGTGTCGTTGTAGAAATCCTCACGACTGACGTAAGTGATGTTTTCGACCACATCGCTGAGCTCCTCCATAATGAGCTCTTCGATTTCTACAATCTCCTCATCGGTTGGAGCAACACCTGATGAACATGCCGAAGCAGAGCTGCTGCCATCGGGACACAGCCAGACCACAACCTCAACCTGGTCGTACCAGTCACCTTTAGCACGGGTGATCTGTGCCTGTAACAGCACTGAAGCGCCGATGAACAGGAATGAGATAAAGGTAACCAGCATCACCGATAGAATCATTGACACATTGCGGCGCAGACTGGTCCATGTTTCCGACAGAATGAATCCTAATCTCATTGTTCATCCCCTTCAGTTGCTGTATCGTCTTTGCCCGGTGTTCCCATAGACGGAGGGGCAGGTGGAACCGGCGGCATAGGCGGAGCCGGTACCTCATTCTGCGTGGACGAGTCATCAGTATTGTTCTCTGATTTCGTATCAGCTTGCGCAGATGACGGCGTGTTATCGGCAACCGATGCCGCAGGTCGAGGTGCTTTGTATTTCGCGTGAGCAGATGATGATTCGTCGTCAGTGTCTGCAGTATCTGCAGCAGATGCAACACCTGTGGTGGTGGGAGTAGTGGTAGAGGTAGCAGTGGAAACGCCTGTCTCGCTGGCTTCCTCTTTCTGCTGTTCTTGCTTGGACATCTCATCCAAGCTCAAACCACGCCCCCAGGTCAGCGTTGTTTCCACAGGAACAAACGCCTCACCGTAGCGGCCAGTACGCCCTGAATGCATGGACTTAGCTAAACGAGCAATGCCATCATCGCCGCTTCCACTGTTCATTGCCAAAGCTACTGCTTCAACTGCCTGAGCGGCAGCCTGATCACGGTCCTCGTCAGTAATTGCCGCCGCATCAATATGTGCAGCAGATGGCACATCCGCACGGAAGCGCGCATTAGCATCGCCAACGCCCAACGAACGCTGCGCTTTGGATTCAACCTCAGCATCCGGGAAATACAGTGCAGAATCGTAGGATCCTTGCGCTTCATCACGCACGATTGTACCGTTGTGCAATTCCACAACTCGCTTACGCATCGAGTTAACAATCTCTTCGTTATGCGTAGCCATCACAATGGTGGTGCCAGTACGGTTGATTGCGTCCAATACTTCCATAATGCCGAGCGACGTTGTCGGGTCGAGGTTACCGGTTGGCTCGTCAGCCAGCAGAATCTGTGGATGGTTCACATAAGCGCGAGCGATGGCCACGCGCTGCTGTTCACCACCAGACAACTCATGCGGGTAATTTTTCTCTTTGCCGGTCAAACCCACTGTGTCAAGCACTTTCGGCACCAACGAACGAATTGTGGAACGCTTGGTACCAATCACTTCAAGCGCAAAAGCGACATTCTGCCATACTGTTTTATTGTTGAGCAGCTTGTAATCCTGGAAAACGAAGCCAATTGAACGGCGGTATTGAGGTACCTGACGGTTGGTCAGACGGCGCAGGTCGTTGCCAGCCACGCGAATCTCACCGTCGGTAGCTTCTTCCTCGCGAATCAACAGACTCAGCAACGTAGTTTTACCCGAGCCAGATGCGCCGACGAGGAACACAAAATCACCGCGGTCAATGTGTAAACTGATGTCGTCGAGCGCGGGTCGTGAACCCTTGGGGTAGATCTTGGTGACATGTTCCAACGAGATAAGCGCCATGTCGTCTCCCTTCGTGTGTGTTCCGGAAGCATCCGGCTTTTAATTTAGGCTTCTGATTCCTCTGCAGCTGTGCGGCGCTGCTCATGCCGCCAGCGGATGCCTGCATCGATGAATGCGTTAATATCACCATCAAACACAGCCTGCGTTTGCGATGTCTCGTATCCGGTACGCAAATCCTTAACCATCTGGTACGGATGCAACACGTATGAGCGCATCTGATCACCCCAGCTGGCTTTGATGTCGCCGGCGAGTTCTTTCTTCTTCTTAGCTTCTTCCTCGTGGCGAAGCACCAGCAGGCGGGACTGCAATACAGCCATTGCGGATGCACGGTTTTGAATCTGACTGCGCTCATCTTGCATGGTGACGACAATGCCTGTGGGCAAGTGGGTGATGCGCACGGCAGAATATGTGGTGTTCACGCCCTGACCGCCCGGACCAGACGAACAGTAAGTGTCCACACGAATATCTGTATCAGGAATATCGATATGATCAGTAGCCTCAACAAGTGGCACTACTTCGACTGCTGCAAAGCTGGTTTGGCGACGACCCTGGTTATCAAACGGCGAGATGCGCACCAAGCGGTGTGTGCCGCCTTCCACAGACAAGCGACCATAAGCATACGGTGCGTCGACTTGGAAAGTAGCGGATTTAATGCCTGCTTCCTCAGCGTACGAGGTGTCCATCACTTTGGCTTTGAAACCATTACGCTCGGCCCAGCGCAAATACATACGCAACAGCATTTGCGCGAAGTCAGCTGCATCCACGCCACCGGCTCCAGAGCGAATTGTTACTACGGCGGAACGTTCATCGTACTCGCCGTCGAGTAATGTCTGGATCTCCATATCGTCGAGATCCTTGCGGATAGCGCTAATCTCGGACTGTGCTTCGGTCAGTGTATCCGCATCGTCTTCTTCGCGGCCTAATTCAACCAGCGTTTCTACGTCGTCAATACGCTGAGACGCCGAGCTCAAACGCTTCAACTGCGACTGGGCGCCCGACAAACGACTGGTTACCTTCTGGGCATTTTCCGGATCATCCCACAAACCAGGCTGAGCGGCTTCCTGCTCGAGATCGTCGATCTGTGAGCGGAGCCGGTCTATATCCAGAGCCTGAGCAATCGACTCATATTTGGCTCGTGCCTCACTGATTTCCTGGGAAAAGTCAAATTCTGCCATCGCTAATCACCATACATTTCCATTTGTAAAAAGCCTTGGAATCTTCTACCTGTGAACAGATCCCGCACATTCCTTATTCATTCAGCGACATCGAAGTTTCATCCGAACATGGCAATCACAGAAAAGCCATACCAACCATATTCGTTAGTTAAATGACGCCGGATAAGAGTGCAGGCGTACGTCAAAGCCCCGCACATACTGCGGGAATTACCAGGCTCATCAGCATTGAGACAGCGATAGCGAGGCACACAACACGTGCCGCAGTGCGACGACGCCCCTCACGCTGCTTGCGCTCCGTCCTGTAGTCACTCATAGTCCGCCATGCTACATCAACCCCTTGTCCGTATGCTGTATCACAGCCCACAGGCTGCTG
>CAYQJZ010000035.1:9689-17945 GCA_964417995.1 uncultured Bifidobacterium sp. | reverse complement strand
CCTCTAAGACAGATTTATGCAGAAACACGTTCACAGCTTCTGAGAGCGTCATCCCCAGGCTTGCAAAATTACCTCAGCATCGGATTTAACCTGCGGATCTATGCGCATGTTGATTGTTGCAGTCTTAGCCACTGCCCCTCCTTGTATAGGCAATGTGTTTGCAATGTATCACATTGCTGTTGGGCAGACAAGCATCGAGGCTACGGTTACGCAGCTGAATAATCAGCTCAGCAATTATGCGGTTGAATCGTGCCGCACCGCTATCTGAACAGCTCGTCGTGGGAACCTGTGCGCTGGAAGTAGGCGACGTCACCTTCGGTTCGCCAGATAACAAGCCAATCACCTGCATTTGCTACGTGACACTCGTTGCTTCCGTCCCATTTTCCGGAAAGGCGGTGCATTTTATGTCGTTGCCTCAGGATGTTTTTCGACTCGGCAGTGTTCTCCACTACGAGATCGATTACATTCTCAAGCTCGTCCAAATCCCAGCGCCGTTTCGCGGCATTCTTCTTGAGATCGCGGCTGAAAGCTGACGCGAATTTCGCTTTGAGTGGATTTGTCATTTCAGCGCTGCCTGGATGAGATCGTGCCCCGAGGTATAGCTCTTGCCGTACCCAGAACGAATCATTTCTTCTGTTTCCCGTATAGCCTGAAGCGACTCTTCATTCGGCTCCGGATCCGATAGGTTAAGAGGGATTCGGTTTTCCCTGATCATCTGTTTGTAAAATGCCCTAGTAACCGAGGACAAGTCGAAGCCGAAATAATCGGCAATGCGTGCCGCCTCTTCCTTCGTTTCGCTATCAACGCGGATGGTCACAGACGATGCTGCCATGAGTACCTCCGTTCATTGTGTACTTACATCGTAAGAATAACGTCTTGCATATTGAGATTCAAGCACACACAGCTAAATAACAGCTTGCACAGCTGACATTCTCCGCACCCATGTAACCACCTATGTGACCGTGTTCTTAAGAAAACATTCAGTTGTTTGTAGCATCAGGCGAGTAGTCTAAAACAGGTAACCCGTTCACAGGGAACATAGCTATATCACAATGGAGGAAGCCCCTATGGCGAAAACCGTCCTTGTTATCAACTCCGGTTCCAGCTCGATCAAGTATCAGCTGGTGGATCTCGAGTCCGGCGAAGGTATCGCATCTGGTCTCGTTGAAAAGATCGGTGAGCCGGTTGACGGTCATTACAAGCATGAATACAACGGCGAGAAGCATGAGTGCGAAGAGCCTATTCACGATCACGAGCAGGGTCTAAAGCGCGTACTCGGTTTCTTTAACGAGTTCGGTCCGAACCTCAACGAAGCTGGCATTGTTGCTGTCGGTCACCGCGTTGTTCAGGGTGGTTCTATCTTCCCGAATCCAGCGCTTGTTACTGATAAGACAATCAATCAGGTCAAGGATCTGGCTGTTCTCGCTCCGCTACACAACGGTCCTGAAGCTACTGGCGCTGAAGTCATGCGTACGCTGCTGCCGGATGTTCCGCAGGTTTTCGTTTTTGACTCTTCGTTCTTCTTCCAGCTGCCGAAGGCTGCCAGCACTTATGCACTGAACAAGGAGATCGCTGAGAAGTATCATATTCGCCGTTATGGCGCTCATGGTACCAGCCACGAGTATATTTCCTCCGTGGTTCCTGGTGTTATCGGTAAGCCAGCTGAAGGTCTTAAGCAGATTGTTCTGCATATCGGTAATGGTGCGTCTGCTTCTGCTGAAGTTTCTGGCAAGCCGGTAGAAACCTCGATGGGTTTAACCCCGCTTGAAGGTCTGATGATGGGCAGCCGTACTGGCGACATCGATCCTGCTGTTGTATTCCACCTGATCCGCAATGCTCATATGAACGTTGACGAGCTTGATGCACTGTTCAACAAGCGTTCTGGCATGATGGGTATGACTGGTCACGGTGATCTTCGTGATATTCACAAGCTGATCGAAGAAGGCGACGCTGACGCCAAGCTTGCTCTTGACGTTTATGTGCATCGCATTGTTGGTTATATCGGCAACTATGCTGCACAAATGGGTGGTGTGGACGTTATTACCTTCACTGCAGGTGTAGGCGAAAACGACGATGTGGTACGCAAGCTGGTCTGTGCCAAGCTTGCTCCGTTCGGCGTTAAGCTCGACGAAGAGAAGAATGCCGTTCGTTCCAAGGAACCACGTATCATTTCTACGCCTGATTCCACGATCACCATTGCCGTCATTCCCACGAACGAGGAACTGGCAATCGCTCGTAAGTCCGCTACTATCGCTGAAGAAGGCAAGGATAGTTACGGCAACGTGTTCGCCAAGTAAACGCCGTTATTGCTGAGATTGATTTAACGAGTAAAGCATATAAGAGGTGGGTTTGATTCTGTCAGACCCACCTCTTTGGTCTATAACCCCTTTTTGAAGTATGGAAGACACTAGTAGGTTCCGAGAATTGTGCTGCGAATGTTGTGGTTTGCGGTTGAGTGAAGAAAATACCACAGCGACCTTAGCAGCCTAGAGGTAACACGAAGCGGGGGAGTAGTACCTCTATCAGAGCACGCCACAGCGTTGCAGTGCGTTCAAAACACCATCATGATCCACATCGTCAGTGACAATGTCTGCTGCAGCTTTCACATTATCGGCGGCATTACCCATAGCTACACCAATGCCAGCGTAATGCAGCATAGCAATATCATTACCTCCATCACCGAATGCCATTGCCTGCTCACGGGCAATACCATGATGACGAAGAAAACACTGCATTCCGCGAGGCTTGCCTCCATCCGATGGAATCAAATCAGTAAAATCAGGATGCCAACGCACACCAACAGTGTTATGACACAACCCCACCAGTTCCGTCTCTTGCTCTGTAGTTATGAACGGACTGATCTGAAAAGTGCTATGCGTATGTATACGCGTATGCGGATCATCCACCAATCGTTGCGGTGCAGTCTTTCCTAAACGCTCACGAGAACGCTGAAGCATATTGGAAAATTGATTGACATATACATAGTCAGCTTCACTAAAACTAGCAGTGACGTCAGGATGCTGATCCAACCAGGCAACAATAATCGCCACATCGTTGTTATCCAGAGGATAGGCATCAATTACGCCGTCATCATTAACGCAATACTGACCGTTCATCGCCACAATACCGTCAAAATCGACCGGCAACATCGACATTACAACATCAAGATGTGCAATAGCGCGGCCTGTACACAGAAAGACAAGAATCCCTCGTTTCTTGAGCTCATGCAATGCGCGGATGGTGGATGCTGGTACTTCATGAGTCGTAAAACTGGTTAAAGTACCATCAATATCGAAAAATACGGCTTTAATATCCGCAGTATTCGCGATACCTGTACTGTCAATATGCGCGATATTGCCTGTCATCATGCCCCTCTACACGTGATACAAACCCATACATTCATTAAAATCAGCAGTTTCATCCTCTTAAGAGTCTACGCAAAGAATAGAAAACAAGAACATAAACCCAAACACAACAAGACACACAAACTCAAAATCAAAACATCGATACTGCAGCGCTGCCGGTAATAGGACAGCATTAGACTAGGGCGCATGACTCAGATTCGTTTCGCCCTTGCACAGATCGACACATGCGTCGGTGACCTCGCAGGCAACGCTGCCAAAGTTCTTGATTATTCCCGTCGCGCTGCCGCTGAATCCGCTCAAGTAGTCGTTTTCCCTGAAATGACACTAACCGGGTATCCAATTGAAGATTTAGCATTACGCCGCACTTTCCGCCAAGCAGCGTGGGAAACTGCCGACACACTGGCTTCAACTCTTGCCAACGAAGGAATGGGAGACCTGTTCGTTGTCGTCGGCACAGTTGGTACGGATCCGCGTAACGAAAAACCACGCAACCGACTCGTCGTTCTCCACAATGGAATCGTCTGGGCCGGGTATGACAAACACTTCCTACCTAACTACGGCGTATTCGACGAATTCCGCATCTTCTCACCAGGCGACAGCTCAATGATCCTCGACGTAGACGGCGCACGCATTGGCGTCGCAATCTGCGAAGACATCTGGCAAGACGGCGGCCCAGTAGCAGAACTCGCCCAACAAAACATCGACCTGCTACTTACCATAAACGGCTCTCCCTACGAAGAAGGCAAAACCCACACACGCCGTGACCTTGCCATCCGTCGAGCCGCCGAAGTAAACGCGCCAGTAATCTACCTCAACCAAGTCGGCGGACAAGACGATCTCGTTTTTGACGGCGGCAGTTTTATCGTTGACCGTGATGGTACACTGCTTGAACGCTCACCAATGTTCGTTGAACACTTGGGATACTTCACTCTGGACACAGAAGCCGAACATCAGGCAGCTACAACAATCAGTACTGATCTTGATCCTGACGAAGAAGTCTATACAGCCTGCGTTCTCGGTTTAAAAGATTACATGCGTAAAAATCGTTTTACCGGCGTCACGCTTGGCCTGTCTGGTGGAATCGATTCCGCACTGGTCGCTGCAATGGCTGCTGACGCATGTGGCGGCGAGAATGTGTGGGGTATTTCAATGCCCAGCATGTACTCGTCAGACGGTTCCAAAGATGATGCAGCCGATCTGGCATCAAACATCGGTGCACATTACGAGATCCAACCCATTGAACCATTGTTCTCTGCCTACCAGAGCCAACTATCTCTCGACGGTATTGCAGCAGAGAATCTACAAGCACGAATCCGTGGCGTTATCGTGATGGCATACTCCAATTCCCACGGTCTGCTGGCACTTGCTACAGGCAACAAGTCGGAACTTGCTTGCGGCTATTCCACAATATACGGTGATGCAGTCGGCGGCTATGCACCCATTAAAGATCTTCTCAAAACACGTGTCTGGGAATTAGCACGCTGGCGTAACAAGGCAGCCGCAAACGGCGTGGGTGTTGGCGGTATTGCTGTAGTTGGCAATGAGGAAGCCAACCCGGGTGTGCCATTGCCCAACAAAGTGATGATCCCAGTTAATTCAATTGTTAAACCACCAAGCGCTGAACTACGCCCCGGTCAAAAGGATTCCGACAGCCTACCCGAATACGAACTGCTGGATCGCGTACTTGCAGCTTATATTGAGCACGCTCACGGACGTGCTGACTTACTGGCTGACGGTTTTGACGAAACCACTGTTGACACAGTGATGCGATTGGTCGATCGTGCCGAATGGAAACGCCGACAGTATCCGCTCGGACCGAAGGTTACGGCGCTTGCTTTCGGTCGTGATCGTCGTCTGCCAATAACCAATGCTTTCCGTGAATAATCAGTAATTTGGAGCTGTGTAGAAAACAACAGAGAACAAAACAAAAACTGCAGCTTGTACTGCACGTCTTCTTCTCCTGTTTTTGCAAAACCCAGATTTGCTGAAAAGGGCCAGGAGAGGTGATGGGTAACAACAAGCAGTGGTATGTGAACACTGTGACCGGTCAGATTACGCACGGCAAACTCTGGTCGGATACTCTGCGTCTTGGCCCTTATACAACGCGCGATGATGCTGCTAAAGCGTGGACAACTACGCGAACAACGCGAGCATACGATGGGCGAGTACGACGATGCTGCTAACGCGTAGACGATTATCGAAGAACGCAACAAAGCGTAGGATGAAGACGACAAGCAATGGCGTCGGCAGTATGACGATGGCAATTCTGACAGCAACTAGTTTTGCACAGATAGGTTCATAATGCCTGTTTTAGTGTCTTGTGTGACACGTATTGCCGTAGAAGACGCTTGAAATGTGATGTAGCTCACGCCATATGCCTCAAGGTTTTCCCAAAGAAGTGGCTACAATCGTATGGTGACGACGGCGTAACGATGCGTCGCCGATGAACACCCAAAAGGAGTGGATATGACAGCAGTTGATGCGACCGCAGTCTCCGCTGAGGAGCTGAACGCTAAGGCGTGGGACGGCTTCACAGGCGGCCATTGGCAGGAAGATGTCGACGTACGTGACTTCATTCAGAAGAACTATACGCCGTACGAAGGTGACGAGTCGTTCTTGGCTGATGCAACCGAGAAGACCAAGCATCTGTGGAAGTATCTTGATGACAACTATCTCGCTGTAGAACGTAAGCAGCGCGTTTACGATGTGGATACTCATACCCCGGCAGGTATTGACGCGTTCCCGGCTGGCTACATTGATAGTCCGGAATACGACAATGTTGTTGTCGGCTTGCAGACGGATGTTCCGTGCAAGCGCGCAATGATGCCGAACGGTGGCTGGCGTATGGTCGAACAGGCCATCAAGGAAGCTGGCAAGGAGCCGGATCCGGAAATCAAGAAGATCTTCACCAAGTATCGCAAGACCCACAATGACGGTGTGTTCGGCGTATACACCAAGCGCATCAAGGTTGCTCGTCACAACAAGATTCTCACCGGTCTGCCGGATGCTTATGGTCGTGGCCGTATCATCGGCGATTATCGTCGTGTGGCTCTGTACGGTGTTAACGCTTTGATCAAGTTCAAGATGCGTGACAAGGACTCGGTGCCGTATCGCAACGACTTCACCGAACCGGAGATTGAGCACTGGATTCGTTTCCGTGAGGAGCATGACGAGCAGATTAAGGCTCTTAAGCAGCTGATCAACCTCGGCAATGAATATGGCCTCGACCTGTCCCGCCCGGCTCAGACCGCTCAGGAGGCTGTGCAGTGGACCTACATGGGTTACCTCGCTTCGGTTAAGAGCCAGGACGGTGCTGCTATGTCTATCGGCCGTCTGTCCACTTTCTTCGACTGCTACTTTGAGCGCGATCTGAAGAACGGCGTCATCACGGAGACTGACGCACAGGAAATCATTGACAACATTGTTATGAAGCTGCGCATTGTGCGCTTCCTGCGTACCCAGGACTACGACTCCATCTTCTCCGGCGATCCGTATTGGGCAACCTGGTCTGACGCTGGCTTTGGTGATGATGGTCGCACAATGGTCACCAAGACTTCGTTCCGTCTGCTTAATACCCTGACTCTCGAGCACCTTGGACCTGGCCCGGAGCCGAACATCACGATCTTCTGGGATCCCAAGCTGCCGGAAGCCTACAAGCGTTTCTGTGCTCGTATCTCCATCGACACCTCAGCTATTCAGTATGAGTCCGACAAGGAAATCCGCGGCCACTGGGGCGATGACGCTGCTATTGCATGCTGCGTATCCCCGATGCGTGTCGGTAAGCAGATGCAGTTCTTCGCTGCTCGTGTGAACTCTGCTAAGGCTCTGCTGTACGCGATCAACGGCGGCCGCGACGAAATGACCGGTCATCAGGTTATCGACAAGGGCGTGATCGAGCCGATCGCTCCTGAAGCTGACGGCACCCTCGATTACGAGAAGGTCAAGAACAACTACGAGAAGGCTCTCCAGTGGCTGTCTGAGACCTACGTGCAGGCGCTGAATATCATCCATTACATGCATGACAAGTATGCGTACGAGTCCGTCGAGATGGCTCTGCACGACAAGGAAGTCTACCGTACCCTCGGTTGCGGTATGTCTGGTCTGTCAATCGCTGCCGACTCGCTGTCTGCTGTCAAGTATGCCAAGGTGTACCCGATCTACAACAAGGACGCCAAGGACATGACTGGACACGAGTACGAGTACGTTGAAGGCGCTGACGACGATCTGGTTGTTGGCTACCGCACTGAAGGCGAGTTCCCGATGTACGGTAACGACGACGATCGCGCTGACGACATCGCCAAGTGGGTTGTCTCCACGGTTATGGGCCAGATCAAGCGTCTGCCAGTGTACCGCGGCGCAGTCCCGACCCAGTCGATTCTGACGATCACCTCGAACGTCGAATACGGTAAGAACACCGGTTCCTTCCCGTCCGGCCACCAGAAGGGTACCCCGTATGCTCCGGGCGCAAATCCAGAGAACGGTATGGACTCCCACGGTATGCTGCCCTCGATGTTCTCGGTCGGCAAGATCGATTACGACGACGCGTTGGACGGCATCTCGCTGACCAACACGATCACCCCTGACGGTCTTGGTCGTGACGAGGATGAGCGTATCTCCAACCTGGTCGGCATTCTGGATGCAGGCAACGGCCACGGTCTGTATCACGCCAATATCAACGTGCTGCGCAAGGAACAGCTTGAGGATGCTGTTGAGCACCCGGAGAAGTACCCGCACCTGACCGTGCGCGTCTCCGGCTACGCGGTGAACTTCGTCAAGCTCACCAAGGAACAGCAGCTCGACGTGATCTCCCGTACCTTCCATCAGGGAGCTGTTGTCGACTGAGACAACACGTATGCTGACACGTTAAATACGTAACTACGGCATAGCAAAA
>CAYQJZ010000035.1:0-9589 GCA_964417995.1 uncultured Bifidobacterium sp. | reverse complement strand
TGGATGTGTAGACGCGACGTGACGCGTCTCACAGTGTAAAAGCGCGTGTCAGCCGCCGTAACGTCCTACGATGACAAACAGAACCTTGACCCGTGCACGCTAGAACCAAAGGAGGACGATGATGTCTGAAGCCACCGAGTTCCGCACCACAACACGCCACATGCTCAAAGAATCAAAACAGTATGCCAGCCAGACTCTTATGGGCGGCTTATCAGGATTTGAATCACCTATTGGACTTGACCGCCGCGATCGTATCCACGCTTTAAAAACTGGCGACATCGGATTTGTGCACTCATGGGATATCAATACATCAGTGGATGGTCCCGGTACACGTATGACCGTATTTATGAGCGGTTGTCCACTACGCTGCCAGTATTGCCAGAATCCAGATACGTGGAAGATGCGCGACGGTAAACCCGTATACCTTGAAGCGATGATTCGCAAAGTAGAACGTTACGCTGACCTGTTCCAGGCAACGGGTGGAGGCATCACATTCTCTGGCGGCGAATCAATGATGCAACCAGCTTTTGTATCGCGAGTGTTCCATGCTGCCAAGCAAATGGGCGTACATACGTGCCTCGATACTTCAGGATTTTTGAATAAAAACTACACTGATGAAATGATCAATGACATTGATCTATGCTTGCTCGACGTTAAATCCGGCGATGAGGACACCTACTACAAAGTGACCGGTGGTCTGCTCGCACCGACAATCGAATTTGGCCAAAGACTTGCTGAAGCAGGCAAGAAGATTTGGGTACGCTTTGTACTGGTACCCGGGTTGACTGACTCTGAAGACAATGTTGAGAATGTAGCTCGCATCTGTGAAACCTTCGGTGACGCCATCGAACATATCGACGTACTGGGCTTTCACCAGCTGGGGCGTCCCAAGTGGCACGAGCTGCGCATTCCTTACCCGTTAGAAGACGCCAAAGGTCCGTCGGCCAAAACCAAAGCGCGTGTAAAGAAGCAGTTTGAAGACCACGGTTTTGTCGTGTACTAATTGCGAATAGTGCGCTAGTATGCGAATTGACGTGTCACGCACTTATGTACTTACGCGCTGTTGCCAGAACAAGTGCGAATAGGGGATTGATTGCTGGCTGCAATCTGACATTCTTTCAGTGACACGCTGAATAAATGCCTTAAAGCTGTTGCAGTGTCAACTAATGTCGTCACTATGGCCGACGTTTACGCTTTCCCTACAGAAATGCCTTCACAGGGGTGTTTGGGGACGTCGACTGTTGCAGACGATCGAGTAGAACGGCCGGATGGCGTACCTGACGACATGTGGTTTGCTGTTCAATCAGTACGAACAATGCATCGTATACCCGGTGTGCAATACCGTGAGGTACCTGTACCGAGTTCGTTGGCTGATTTCGGTATTGGTGTGGAGATTGAATGCAGAACTTCGCAAAGTAGCGACATAACATCCTCGCGCGAACAGGAGTTCTCCTCTCAGGTAGCAACCGGATGGATTATGGTGTTGTACTCCACCAGTGAACGGCGTGATTGGGGTTCTCAATGGCGTTGTGTAGCATTTGCTCGCATGCCTTTAGACAGTGAGGAAGAGGACTGTTTGACACCAACCATGTATTGGGATGATATGTGCACACATTTTGACAATGTTGTTCCTGACAGCGTGGGAGGTACAGTTACTGTCACTCGCAACACATCATTTGGAACCATGGACAGCAGTTCTCACGCAGGTTGTGAGATCCGCGCATCATGGACGCCTCTTGCTGACGTCGATGGCATGGATGCGGGTAAACAGATTGTCTTATGGTCTCGTTTTATTAACTCAGCTGTTCATTATTCGGAGTGAATCGGGGTAGCACGGTGAACAACGAACCACGATTACTCTGCGAGCCTCGAGATGGCGTGCCAAACGTTATAGACACATGCCAGGGGTTCCGTGAATACTGTGCGCGTTTACGTGCAGCAAGTGGACCATTGGCAGCGGACGCTGAACGGGCGTCGGGTTTTCGATATAGTCATGACGACTGGCTTGTGCAGTTTAAGCGCACAGGTGCGGGTATTGCTTTGTTTGATCCAATTGCTTTGGCAGCAGATGGTGTGGACTGGAATGAGTTCAATGATGCAGTAGGCGACGCCACATGGATTATTCACGATTCCGGTCAAGATTTACCTGGTTTTTTTGACTTAGGTATGCGTCCACAAGCATTGTTTGATACAGAAATCGCAGCTCGTCTGTTGGGGTTGCATCGTTTTGGATTGGCAGCGGTGACTGAGCATTATTTGGGATTGACTTTAGCAAAGGAACATTCTGCTGCCGACTGGTCGTATCGTCCGTTGCCGCGTGACTGGCGTAATTATGCAGCCCTTGACGTTGAAGTATTGATTGAATTGCAATCACAATTACGTGATGATCTCAAGCGTCAAGGTAAAGACGAATGGGCTCATGAAGAGTTTGACTATGTGCTGCGCGAAGGATTAGGGCCTCGTCGTGAACATCCAGTGCCGTGGATGCGTATCTCGCATATCAACGTACTCAGCCGTGACCGAAAAGGGTTGGCTGTTGCCAAAGCATTATGGGAGAAACGCGACCAGCTTGCGCAACACTACGATATTGCACCAAGTCTGCTGCTATCTGATGCTGCCATTATTGAAGCAGCTCAAAAGAAACCTCGAAATGCGCGCGAGTTTAGAACAATTCGTTCATTAAATGAACGAGTGCGTATTCATACTGGTGGCGAACAAGACAAAATGTTCGAACGCTATGCGCCAATTCAACGTTCGGTTAAGCCTACTGTGTGGAAAACGGTGATTCAGCAGGCGTTAGCACTGCCGCCTGAACAATGGCCAACACCACCGGCAGTGACAACACATAATGAACATGGCAATGCACCGCGATCGTTGAAAGTGTGGTCTTCTCGTCACCCTGATCGATTCAATCGGTTACAAGCTGTGCGCCGCGTGATCAATCAGATTGCCGAAGATACGCGTACGCCTGCTGAAATCATTATCAAGCCGCAAATTATTCGCAACCTGTGTTGGCTTGATAATCCGTCCCACTGCGATGTGGCCGAATATCTTACTGAACAAGGCGCACGACCATGGCAAGTGTCGCTGGTGGCAGCGTCCGTGAGTCGCGTTATCATGTAACGGTTGCCTAAACGGCAGTATTAGTCGAATACGAGATATTTCAGGAGCGCAAGCGTGAAAATCGACGTCAAGAACATCGAAGCCACCAAGGCGGAGCTCACCGTCACCGTTGATTCCGAGGAGTTCAATCCGTATCTGGATGCCGCCCGCAAGGAAATCGCCAAGCAAATTAACATTCCCGGTTTCCGTAAGGGTCACGTGCCTGGGCGAATCATCGATCAGCGTCTCGGGTTCGCGGCCGTTGCAGGCGAGGCTGTGAACAACGGTGTACCCGAACTGTATTCCAAGGCTCTTGAGCAGGAGAAAATCCATGCGATGGCTCAGCCGCAGATTGACGTGAAGGAAGTACCGCAGTCGGCTTCTGATGAAACTCTTCTTACCTTTGTTGCCACTGTTGAGCATCGTCCGAATATCGAGCTTCCGCAGCTCGAAGGCCTGCAAATCGAAGTTGCCAAGCCTGAGGTTAGCGATGATGATATTGATCGTCGTCTCGACGTTCTGCGTCAGCGCTTTGGCACGCTGGTGGGTGTAGATCGTCCAGCAGCAAAGGGCGATTACGCAAATATTGATTTGGTGGCTGAAATCGATGGCGAAACCGTTGACTCGCAGGAAGGTGTGAGTTACGAGCTTGGCTCCAGCACCATGCTCGACGGTCTTGACGAGGCACTGGACGGTCTGTCGGCTGGCGAACAGACCACTTTTGAAGGTGTCCTGGAAGCTGGCGACCACGAGGGTGAAACTGCTCAGATTCGCGTAACGGTTAACTCAGTGAAGGCTGAAGAACTACCGGAACTGGACGATGACTTTGCTCAGGACGCTTCCGAGTTTGATACGCTTGACGAACTCAAAGCCGACATTCGTAAGCAGTGCGAGCACGACGCCGAAGGCCGTCAGGCTACCGATGCGCGTGACGCGTTCATTGCTCGACTGCAGGAAGGTCTGGAGATTCCAGTACCGGCTGGCGTGAAGGCAGAGGCCGCTGAGCAGCAGCTTAAGAACATGACCCCAGATCCGGAAAAAGCCACTGATGAGCAGAAGGCTGAAGCTGATAAGGCTGCTGAAGAGGAACTGCGTACACAGATCGTGCTTGACACGCTCGCTGAAGTAATGAACGTTCAGGTCACCCAGGCTGATGTCACCAACTTCCTCGCTTCCATTGCTCAGCAGTATGGTATGGATCCATCCGCTTTTATCAATGCGATTGTTCAGAATGGCCAGCTCGGTTCGGCTGTGCAAGAAGTTGGCCGCTCTAAGGGCCTGCTTGCTGGCATGCGCGCTGTAACTTTCACCTGTGAAGGTGAGACCCTCGACCTGAGCTCTTTCCTCGGCGAAGAGGATGAATCTGAATCTGTTGAAGCTGCGTCGGCTGCCGCCGCTGTTGCCGACGAACTCGCTCAGTCTGAGGATTCTGAGGAGTCGAACGACGCCGAGTAATCACCATGCTTGCCGCTTGTAATGCCAGAGCATCTCGGAGTGTGACGAAACACAGCAGTGTGTCAAGTCACTGGGATATTCAGCGTTACCAACGGTAAGGCTTACGCGTTGTAAAGTGAGGCCGGATACCTTAACTGGTGTCCGGCCTTGCATATTGTGATTGTGAAACCTGTCAGCATGACTCTGTGCTGAATATGTGTTGGTTACAAGAACATTGGCGGCATAGTGTGATGGGGAGTCCATGCGCAGGGGCGCGTATTGTGAAGCGTATGAATCAAAGCAAGGGCGAAAAGAACATGCCTGAAAGCACATGTCGACGCAACATTAACCTATGCGTGGCTGTGCTGGTATTGGGTGTGATCGTTGGTGTAGCAGCAGGACTGCTCACATTGCTGCTATACGGTATTGAAAATGTAGCACTGGGATTTGTAGAAAGCCCTGAAACACCTGGCCCATTCGACACTGCAGCATGGCGTCGAGCACTGTCAGTTATTCTCGGCGCCTCAATTGCAGCAGTCATATGGTGGCTACTGCGAACACGAACCACTGCAGTTCCTTCTGTTACAGCAGCAGTAAAAGGTGACCGTATGCCGTTCTGGCAAACCATCGTGCACGTATTACTGCAGATTCTTATTGTGGGTACCGGTATGTCAATCGGCCGTGAGGTTGCTCCACGCGAATTTGGTGCTATGGTGGGTCAACGCATCTCGTCGTTCTGCCATCTCAACGCGCGAGACACTCGGCGAATTGTTGCTATCGCAGCAGGTGCAGGTCTTGCAGGCGTGTACAACGCGCCATTAGCCGGCGCATTCTTTGCTATTGAAATTCTTCTAATAGATGCCACATTAGAAACAGTGGCATTATCGTTCGTCTGTTCATCAGTGGCTGCATGGGTAGCAACACTAATCAAAGGTACGCATACGTTCTACGATATGGGCGATGTTGACGCCTTATTCACTCCCGATCTTATGCTTTTTGCTGTAGTAGCCGGAGCAATATTCGGTATATGTGGAGCATTATTCCGTGCTGGATCATCGTGGGCAGAGAAACACCGTGCAACTGGCCGTTCACTTCTGTGGCAATTGCCATTAGCTGGTGTTCTCACCGGTGTTGTCGCCATTGGAGTTCCACAAGTGATGGGCAATGGTCGAGCCACTGCACAAATAGGGTTTAGTGCCTCCGCTGATATGAGCATGATCGCTGTTTTGCTTATCTCTTTTGCGGTTAAAGGTGTAATGACACTGCTAACAATTCGCGCTGGTGCCTCCGGTGGTGTACTCACTCCAGGAATTGCGCTTGGTGCCTCCCTCGGCGCAGCACTGGGAATTTTGTGGATGCAAGGCTTCAACAGTAATTCCATTGGTGTGTACGCTCTAATGGGAGCGTGCGCATTACTTGCTGCCTCACAGAAAGCACCACTGATGGCGATGTGCCTTGTTATGGAACTGGCTGATGCTCCACTCAATTTGTTTGTCCCCGTGGCATTAACTGTAGCCATTAGTTCGCTGACTGGCACATGGTTTGGCCAGCTGTTGCCGCCATCGCACACCGTGTCTACGCGGGCGGCGCAAATACCGCATGCCGTCGCTTGAGAGCGGTAGTCTGAGGAAAGTCACAACAGTACGGTAAGGAGACATGGTGAGCATTACCCGTGCAACGCTCCCGGTTATGGAAGGCGAGGACACACTTTCTGGACCTCAGGATCCGATCTTCACTCGACTACTGAAAGATCGCATCATCTGGATGGGTGAGGAAGTCAAAGACGAGATGGCCAACCGCATCTGTGCACAGATGCTGATGCTAGCTGCTGAAGATCCCAAAAAAGACATCTGGCTGTACATTAATTCGCCAGGCGGTTCAATTACTGCTGGTATGGCAATCTACGACACAATGCAGCTTATCGAACCAGATGTGGCAACAGTTGGTCTGGGCATGTGCGCGTCAATGGGGCAGTTCCTGCTCAGCTCTGGAGCCAAGGGCAAACGTTACCTCACATCACACGCTCGTGTGCTAATGCATCAGCCGTCAGGTGGTATTGGCGGCACCACTACTGATGTACGCATTAACGCTGAACTAATTATGGATATGAAGAAAAGTCTTGCTGAGTTGACTGCGCAGCAGACTGGTCACACCGTCGAAGAGATTTATCGCGACAACGAATACGATCACTGGTTCACCGCTCAGGAAGCCTTGGAGTACGGTTTTGTCGACAAAATCGTCACCACTCCCGACACTATTGGCGCTGAGTGAGAAAGGACTTTACGGTAATGGCAAGTGAAGAAGCGAAGTTCGCCGCTCGTGCCGATCGCCTCGCTGGACCGCAGGGCGTGGTGGGATTTATGCCAAGTACGGCACGATTGGCATCAAATCCTCAGAATCGTTATGTATTGCCGCAGTTCGAGGAGAAAACCCCGTACGGCTACAAGCGTCAGGACCCGTACACTCGACTATTTGAAGATCGCATCATTTTTATGGGCGTACAGGTTGATGACACTTCTGCGGACGACATTATGGCGCAGCTGCTCGTGCTGGAAAGTCAAGATCCAAACCGTGACGTGATGATATATATCAACTCGCCGGGTGGTTCAATGACTGCCATGACTGCAATCTACGACACAATGCAGTACATTAAGCCGGATGTGCAAACCGTTTGCCTTGGTCAAGCTGCTTCCGCTGCTGCAATTCTGCTCGCTGCTGGTACTCATGGTAAGCGGTTGATTTTGCCTAATGCTCGTGTACTTATTCATCAGCCGGCTATTGATCAAGGTTTCGGTAAAGCTACGGAGATTGAGATTCAAGCCCGTGAAATGCTGCGCATGCGTGAATGGCTGGAAGAGACGCTGGCCAAACATACGGGTCAAGATATTGAGAAGATCCGCCGCGATATTGAGGTGGACACTTTCTTAACCGCTCAGCAAGCCAAAGAATATGGCATTGTTGACGAGGTACTCGAACACCGTTCCTAACAGGCAGTACCTGTACCAAAGTCGCTGTTAACTGTGGTGTAATGGGAATGTTTCCACGACCTTCACATCACTACACCCCTCACGTAAAGTTGTCAGAGTTACTCTACGTGAGGGGTTATCTATATCCCGAGCGTTAAATTGAAAGAGCCTGCAAACCAAAGGAGACATGCATGGGACGTGTAGTCAGCTACAACGAGGATGTGCCTCGCTGCACGTTCTGTGGCAAAAGTGAACATCAAGTACGCAAACTAGTCACCGGCCCCAGCGCGGCCATCTGCGACGAGTGTATCGGCTTGTGTGTTGACATTATCTCTGAGGAACGCCAACATGACGCTGACGTGAACGCGTTACATCTTCCCAAACCTACCGAAATTCACGACTATCTCGACCGATACGTGATCGGGCAAGAACCCGCAAAACGTGCGCTGTCAGTGGCTGTATACAACCACTACAAGCGAGTGAACATGGAGTTACGAGAGACTGCCACTGATCTTGGCACAAGCAAAAATGGTACGCCCATACGCCCTCGGCGTGGAGAAGATCCGTTAGCCAACGTGCAGGTTGCCAAGTCAAATATTCTTTTATTAGGGCCAACAGGTGTAGGTAAAACCTATTTAGCGCAGACTTTAGCCAAAGTGATGAACGTACCCTTTGTTATCACTGACGCGACAACATTGACTGAAGCTGGATATGTTGGCGATGACGTAGAAACCGTGCTCCAACGCCTTTTACAAGCGGCAGATGGCGATGTAAGTCGTGCACAGAACGGCATTATCTATATCGACGAAATTGACAAAATTGCGCGCAAAACAGGGGAGAGCACGTCAATTACTCGAGATGTGTCTGGTGAAGGGGTCCAGCAGGCACTGCTCAAAATTCTTGAAGGCACCATCGCTTCGGTGCCAGTAGAAGGTACACGTAAACACCGCGACCAGGAAACAATCCAATTAGACACGCGCGGTATCTTATTCATTTGTGGTGGTGCGTTCGTTGGTTTAACGGATATTATCGAACGTCGTTTAGGTGCGCGTGAAAGCGGGTTTGGTGCCTCATGGCATGATCACGAGGTGCCGTCGAACGAAATACTTGAACAAGTATCTGCTGACGATCTGGTTGAATTCGGATTACTGCCGGAATTTATCGGCCGATTGCCAGTTGTGAGCGTGCTGGAAGAACTCGATGTAACCGATCTTGAAAAGATTCTCACACAGCCAACGAATGCTTTAACCAAGCAATACCGCAAACTGTTTGCTGTTGACGGCGTAGAACTGTTGTTTACTGAGGAATCAATCCACGCTATTGCCCAAACAGCTATTCAACGCGGTACCGGTGCGCGAGGATTGAGATCTATTATCGAAAAAACATTAGAAGAAACCATGTTTATACTGCCCAGTCTTGATGATGTTTCGCAAGTGATTATTGACGCTGCATCAGTTACCGGGCAAGGATCTCCGAAAATGGTACGTTCTGCATCACTACAGCGTCGTGCTGCTTAATATTCTGCTGAGCTTTTACACGCGTGGTGGTGTTCTCTACAACACGCCGATTTGCGATGCAGAGAACAGTGGTGTATTTTGTATCGAGTTATCTGAAAAGACTATGCGCCAGTAGCCCAGCGGATTAGAGCATCTGACTACGGATCAGAAGGTCGCAGGTTCGAATCCTGTCTGGCGCACTCACCGAGGTAGAAAAATACCGCGGAACGCGCCAGTAGCCCAGCGGATTAGAGCATCTGACTACGGATCAGAAGGTCGCAGGTTCGAATCCTGTCTGGCGCACAAATGGCGGAATATCAACGATTTTAGAGCCATGTTTCATTCAAATCCAGGTAGAAAGCATTTTGCTCTGCTGACGCTCAAATCCAACGGGACAACCTGTGGACGGACTTTCTGAGACTGTAAGCCCCTTAGGCCTATGGTTCGTTTTTCTTTTTGGTTTTGTCTGTCCCCCCCCCCTTATTGTTGCTGTAACCGTTGGGTTCTGGTGAACCGTGTACCCCCTTTTTTTCAAGAAGGGGGGTGGTTGTAGCTGTCGTTCACGTAATAAGCGTGCGAGCATCTCCTTCA
>CAYQJZ010000034.1:0-19467 GCA_964417995.1 uncultured Bifidobacterium sp. | reverse complement strand
ACTGTGGTTTGTTGTGGCGCTTGCAGTGTGGTGGCGCACTGCTGCATCCGCGCCACTAGGGGTGATTGCGGCGTAGATCATGATGCCAATCCAGCCAATTGGGCAGTGGGTCCGAAAGTCAAAGTGCGCGTTTGTGCCAACAATAGTGGTTTGTTAACCAGTTGTCGCTGTACTGCCTACTTTCTGGCACGGTAGATACCAGCGCATATATACATATATAAGAAGGAGTACTGTTCTGCTGCCGGCATACGCAGTCAGTGGAAGTGTACGTAGTCGCAGAGCATGTTACTGCGTAACAGCATGAGCGAGCATGGCAGTGTCGGTAGTGCCGGCAGTATCGGCAGTGTCAGCAGTACGAACACAGCAGCACTACGCATCGAATATCAGGAGGTGACGAATGCCTCAACAAGGCAATCGCTACGCGTTAATTGACACGATTCGCGGCGTGGCTATTGCCAATATGGTGGTATTCCACTTTCTGTACGACGTATACATGGTTTATGCCATGGACACCTCATGGTATTCAACAACGCTGGTACACGTGTGGCAGCAGGCAATCTGTTGGACGTTTATCCTGGTATCAGGATTCGTCTGGTCTTGGGGGAGACGAGGCAATCTTCAGCGCGGCATTATGCTCAACGTGCTGGGGTTTGCTATAACCGGTGTTACATGTGTGTTCATGCCGTCAGAGGCAATTTGGTTCGGTATATTGAACTTTTTTGGGTGCGCGGTTCTGCTGATGATTCCCCTCGAGCACATCCTCAAGCGAATCCCTGCCGCCGTGGGGCTGGTTGCATCGTTTGTGCTGTTTATGGTGTTCCGATATGTGCAGTACGGATATCTGGGTATTGACGGATTATTCCGAGTCAATTTACCGCAATGGTTGTATGAGTGCTGCGTATTAACACCGTTCGGCTTCCCCTTTGACGGGTTCAGCTCCAGCGATTACTTTCCGATTTTGCCGTGGCTATTCCTTTATATATGCGGCTATTACGCGATGCGGATTGCTACATATGCTGAACTACCTCGCCGCGTGATGCGCCACGGTATTGCACCACTGTCGGCGATAGGGCGGTGGAGCGTATGGATTTATATTCTTCATCAGCCTGTGTGCATGCTTATATGCGCACTAATCTTCAGCAGGTAAGGCTGCACTGTGAGTCCAGGTAGCCCAGTGGACGTGCTCGCAGGTGGTGTTGAGCGCGAGAAAGTATGACGAAGTTCATGCGACACGCCTGAACTCCTCTGTGGGAACCCCGAGTGCTTTAATAAAGAGGTTGCCTGTTGTGGGCTCGCAATTTGAATTAAAAAAAGCGAGCGCGGGACGAACACATGTATTTATAAGTGTTCGCATGCCCGTGCACTGATGTGGCTCGTCCAAGAGATCTGTCTTTGGGGGCGTGCACGCCGGTGCCCTTTGCAGGCTAGTAATAGTAAAACGAATCGTAAGAAAGGGCGGACGGCAATGGCGGGACAGAAAATCCGCATCAGGCTTAAGTCCTATGACCATGAGGTCATCGATCAGTCGGCGAAGAAGATCGTCGAAACGGTGACGAACGCGGGTGCCACCGTAGTGGGCCCGGTTCCGCTGCCGACGGAGAAGAACGTTTTCTGTGTTATTCGTTCTCCGCATAAGTACAAGGATTCGCGCGAGCATTTCGAGATGCGCACTCACAAGCGTCTTATTGACATCGTGGACCCCACCCCGAAGGCTGTGGACTCCCTGATGCACATCGATCTGCCTGCCGATGTGAACATCGAGATCAAGCTGTAAGAGAGGAGGGACGTAATGTCGCAGAAGGCTAATCGCACCGCACTGCTGGGCAGGAAGCTCGGTATGTCGCAGGTGTGGGACGAGAACGGCTTCTTTGTGCCTGTGACCCTCGTCGACGTGTCCACCAATGTGGTCACCGCTGTGAAGACCGAAGAAACTGACGGCTACAAGGCTGTTCAGCTCGGCTATGGCCAGATCGACCCGACAAAGGTAACCAAGCCACTGGCTGGTCATTTCGCCAAGGCCGGTGTGACCCCGCGTCGTCACCTTGTTGAGGTGCGCACGGAGAACGTCGAAGATTACACGCCAGGCCAGGAACTCACCGCTGAACTGTTCGGTGAGGGCGCTCAGGTGGATGTTACTGGCACCACCAAGGGTAAGGGCTTTGCTGGCACCATCAAGCGTTGGGGCTTTGCCTCGTATCGTCGTTCGCACGGCTCTCACAAGAACGAGCGTCGTCCTGGTTCAGTTGGCGCCTGCGCCACTCCGAGCCGTATTCTCAAGGGCAAGCGCATGGCCGGTCGCATGGGTCATGTTACGCACACTGTGCTCAATCTCACCGTCGTCTCGTCGGATGTCGAGAACGGCATTCTCGCTATCAAGGGCGCCATTCCTGGCCCCAAGGGCGGTATCGTTCTCGTCCGTTCGGCAGTGAAGGGAGCCTGATAAATCATGGCAAACGTTACTCTGAACGTCACAGACGGCCAGGGGAAGGCCGCTGGCACCGTTGAAGCTCCCGCCGAAGTTTTCGGCATCTCCCACGAGGAGATTATGGCTCATGTGCCGCTGGTTCATCAGGTCGTCATCGCCCAGCAGGCTGCTGCTCGTCAGGGCACTCACGCTGTTAAGAATCGTGCCAAGGTTTCCGGCGGCGGCAAGAAGCCGTGGAAGCAGAAGGGCACCGGTCGCGCTCGTCAGGGCTCAATCCGCGCTCCACAGTGGTATCACGGTGGCGTTGTGCACGGCCCGGTACCGCGCAAGTATGATCAGAACACTCCGAAGAAGATGAAGGCTGCTGCACTGCGTTATGTGCTGTCCGATCGCGCTAACGCTGGCCATATTGCCGTTGTTGACTTCGGTATTGGTGAGACTCCGTCCACCAAGGCTGCCGTGGCTGCTCTCACACCGCTGACTGAGAACCAGTTCACCACCGTTGTACTGTCGCGTGACAACGTGAACGAGTGGCTGTCGGTTCGCAACATCCCTACTGTTCACCCGATCTTTGCTGATCAGCTGAACACATACGACGTGGTCACCGCTCAGTACGTCGTCTTCTCCAAGGAAGGCTTTGACGCTTTCCTTGAGGCGAAGTGCGAGTCCAAGGCCACCAAGGAGGCCTGATCATGGTAGCTATTCACAAGCCCGCACACGACATCATCATCAAGCCTGTCGTTTCCGAGAAGAGCTATGCCGCTTCAGATCGTGGCCAGTACACCTTTGTGGTGGCACCGGACGCGAATAAGGTGCAGATTAAGCAGGCCATTGAGTCGATTTTCAAGGTTAAGGTGACAAACGTTAACACCCTCAACCGTATCGGCAAGCGCCAGCGCACCCGCACAGGCTATGGCCAGCGTGCCAATGAGAAGCGCGCAATCGTGACCGTGGCTGAAGGCCAGACGATCGACATCTTCGGTAACTGAAGGTTAGCCGACAAAGTCAAAGGAAGAACTACATTATGGCTATCCGCGTTTATAAGCCGACGACTGCAGGTCGCCGTAACGCTTCGGTATCGGATTTCTCCGAGATCACGCGTTCGACGCCCGAGAAGTCGCTGGTTCGCAAGCTCAGCAAAACTGGCGGCCGCAACTCTTACGGTCGCGTGACCTCCCGCCATCGTGGTGGCGGTCACAAGCGTCAGTACCGTCTCATTGACTTCCGTCGTTGGGACAAGGACGGCGTTCCCGCCAAGGTCGCTCACATTGAGTACGACCCGAACCGCTCCGCCCGCATCGCGCTGCTGCACTATGCCGATGGCGAGAAGCGTTACATCATCGCTCCGGAAGGTGTAAAGCAGGGCGACGTTATTGAAACCGGTGCCCAGGCCGACATTAAGCCGGGCAACAATCTGCCGCTGCGCAACATTCCGACCGGTACCATCGTGCACGCTATTGAGCTCCGTCCACTCGGCGGCGCAAAGATTGCCCGCTCGGCTGGTGCTGCTGTTCAGCTCGTTGCTAAGGACGGCGCTTACGCTCAGCTGCGTATGCCGTCGGGCGAAATTCGCAATGTGGATGCACGCTGCCGCGCCACCGTTGGCGAGGTTGGCAACTCCGAGCACGCCAACGTCGAGCTCGGTAAGGCCGGCCGCGCACGTTGGAAGGGCAAGCGCCCGGTTGTCCGTGGTGAATCCATGAACCCGGTCGACCACCCACATGGCGGTCGTACACGTGGTGGTAAGCCGCCTGTCTCCCCATGGGGCAAGGGCGAAGTCCGCACCCGTCGTCCGAAGAAGGCTTCGAACAAGATGATTGTTCGTCGTCGTCCGAATGGTAAGAACCGCAAGTAAAGGAGTGTCGAGAAGATGAGTCGTAGCATCAAGAAGGGCCCCTTCGTCGACGCCCACTTGCAGAAGAAAGTCGACGAGCAGAACGAGAAGGGCACACACAACGTCATCAAGACGTGGTCACGCCGCTCGATGATCACCCCGGACTTTATTGGTCACACTTTCGCCGTCCATGATGGCCGTAAGCATGTGCCGGTGTACGTTACCGAGGCGATGGTCGGTCACAAGCTCGGTGAGTTCGCCCCCACAAAGACCTTCAAAGGTCATGTGAAGGACGACAAGAAAGCCCGCCGCTAAAGGAGAGTAAAGACTTATGGAAGCTAAAGCAATCGCTCGTCACGTTCGCGTGACGCCGCGCAAGGCTCGCCGCATGGTCGACCTCATCCGAGGCAAGCAGGCGACCGAAGCCATCACTATTCTCAAGTTCGCTCCGCAGTCTGCCGCCGTTCCGGTGCGCAAGACTCTGGAAAGCGCCATCGCCAACGCCCGCGTTAAAGCCGACAAGGCTGGCGAGCCGTTCCGCGAGAACGATCTGGTTGTTAAGGAGACCTATGTGGACGAGGGTGTAACGCTGAAGCGTTTCCGTGCTCGCGCCCAGGGCCGTGCTGCTCGTATTAACAAGCGCACCAGCCACATCACGGTCGTCGTCGCAAGCAAGGAAGGAGCCCGCTAAAGATGGGTCAGAAGATCAATCCCTTTGGCTATCGCCTGGGCATCACCGAGAACCATCGTTCACGCTGGTTCTCTGACTCCAACAAGTCTGGCGAACGCTACCGCGACTTCGTCCTCGAGGATGACAAGATCCGCAAGGTGATGAGCAAGGATCTCGAACGTGCTGGTGTCTCCCGCATTGTTATCGAGCGCACTCGTGACCGCGTGCGTGTAGATATTCACACCGCTCGTCCGGGTATTGTTATCGGCCGTCGTGGTGCAGAAGCTGAACGTGTTCGCGCCAAGCTTGAGAAGATCACCGGCAAGCAGGTTCAGCTCAACATCTTTGAGGTGAAGAATGCTGCGCTGGACGCTCAGCTGGTAGCTCAGGGTATCGCTGAGCAGTTGAGCAACCGCGTGACCTTCCGCCGTGCCATGCGCAAGGCTCAGCAGGATGCTATGCGCGCTGGCGCTAAAGGTATCCGTATCAAGCTTTCCGGCCGTCTCGGCGGTGCGGAAATGAGCCGTTCTGAGTTCTACCGTGAGGGCCGCGTTCCGCTGCAGACCCTCCGCGCCCTGATCGACTATGGCTTCTTTGAAGCCAAGACCACCTATGGCCGTATCGGCGTCAAGGTGTGGATCTACAAGGGCGACATGACCGAGCGTGAGTTTGAAGAGCAGCAGGCGCAGCAGAATAACAGCCGTTCCGGCCGTCGCAGCGATCGCCGTTCGCGTCGTGGTAACCGTTCTGCTCAGCGTCAGCAGCAGACCGCTGCCGTCGAAGCTGCACCTGCAGCTGCAGCAGAGGCCGAAGCACCTGCCGCCACGGAAACGAAGGAGTGAGTCGATGCTTATCCCGAAGAGGACAAAGTACCGCAAACAGCACCGTCCTACCCGTAGGGGCATGTCCAAGGGCGGCAATGAGATCGCATTCGGCGATTTCGGTATTCAGGCACTCGCGCCGGCCTATGTGACCAACCGTCAGATTGAGGCCGCTCGTATTGCCATGACCCGTTACATCAAGCGTGGCGGTCGTGTGTGGATCACCGTGTTCCCTGACCGTCCGCTGACCAAGAAGCCGCTGGGTACCCGAATGGGTTCTGGTAAGGGCACCCCGGAGTTCTGGGTTGCTAACATCCACCCTGGTCGTGTGATGTTCGAGATCGGCGGTGTCTCTGAGGAAGTCGCTCGCGAGGCTCTGCGCCGTGCAATCGACAAGCTCCCCATGAAGTGCCGTGTTATTGCTCGTGAAGGCGGTGACATCTGATGTCAGTCGGAACTGCAGACTACACCATCAAGAATCTCAACGAGAAGACCAATGCCGAAATCGAAGGCTTCCTTAAGAAGTCCAAGGAAGAGCTGTTTAATCTGCGCTTCCAGGCGGCCACTGGTCAGCTCGACAACACCTCCCGCCTCAAGGCAGTCAAGCACGACATCGCCAGAATGTACACCGTTCTGCGTGAACGTGAGCTCGGCATCACCCAGGCGCCTGAGGCAGCCGAGGATACCGACACGAAGACTGAGGAGAAGTAAGCATGGCTGAAGAGCGCAACTTCCGCAAGGTTCGTCGCGGCTACGTCGTGTCCGACGCGATGGACAAGACCATCACCGTCGAGCTCGAGCAGCGTTCGACTCACCCACTGTACGGCAAGGTCGTTCGCACTACCCGCAACGTTAAGGCCCATGATGAACACGGCGAGGCCCATGTTGGCGACCTCGTGAGTATTATGGAAACTCGGCCCCTGAGCAAGACTAAGCGTTGGCGTCTTGTCTCGATTATCGAGCGCGCCAAGTAAATAAGTTCGGCAAGGCTCCGCGTGTCACCCCGCTATTCGGCGGGGTGCACGGGGAGAACCAGCTCGGCTAAGGAGAATCAATGATTCAGCAGGAAACGCGGCTTCATGTCGCCGACAACACGGGTGCCAAGGAGCTCTTGGCTATCCGAGTGCTCGGCGGATCGAAGCGACGCTATGCCGGCATCGGCGACGTGATTGTCGCCTCCGTTAAGGACGCCATCCCTGGCGGGTCGGTTAAGAAGGGCGACGTGGTTAAGGCTGTTGTCGTCCGCACCGTGAAGGAACGCCGCCGTCCGGACGGCTCCTACATTAAGTTCGACGAGAATGCCGCCGTTATTCTCGGCTCCGGTCGTGAACCCAAGGGCACTCGTATTTTCGGACCGGTCGGTCGTGAGCTGCGCGACAAGCGCTTCATGAAGATTGTGTCCCTCGCCCCGGAGGTGATCTGAGCATGGTAGCCAAGATCAAGAAAGGCGATCTGGTCAAGGTCATCCGCGGCAAGGACCGCGGTAAAGAAGGTACTGTTACCCGCGTTCTTCCTAACGACCGTCTGATCGTCGAAGGTGTTCAGATCGTTAAGAAGCATGTGCGCGCTACCCAGCAGGGTCAGCAGTCCGGCATCGTAGCCACTGAGGCTCCGATCCATCGCTCCAACGTGATGGTAATCGACCCGGAAACCAAGCAGCCGACCCGCGTGGGCGTTGTTGTTAAGCAGGAAGCCCGTGACGGCAAGGTCAAGACCGTGCGCGTGCGCGTGGCCAAGAAGTCCGGAAAGGAGCTGGCATGACCGATACTATCGAAGCGCCGGCTACCCCGCGCCTCAAGCAGCGTTATCATGACGAGATCGTGCCTGAGCTCGAGAAGGAATTCAAGTATTCCAACCCGATGCAGGTTGCACGCGTGGAGAAGGTTGTTGTCTCCATGGGTGTTGGTGCTGCGGCTCGCGACTCCAAACTCATCGAAGGTGCTGTGAGGGATCTGACCCAGATCACTGGCCAGAAGCCGAAGATCACCCGTGCAAAGAAGTCCGTTGCGCAGTTCCATCTGCGTGAAGGTCAGGCCATTGGCGCGTATGTGACGCTCCGTGGCGATCGCATGTGGGAATTCCTTGACCGTCTCCTGACCCTGGCTCTTCCGCGTATCCGCGATTTCCGTGGTATCAGCGCTAACCAGTTCGACGGCAACGGCAACTACAACTTTGGCCTCACGGAACAGTCCATGTTCCACGAGATTGATCCAGATTCGATCGATCACCAGCGCGGTATGGACATCACCGTGGTGACCACCACCAAGGATGACAGCGAAGCTCGTGTGCTGCTCAAGCATCTGGGCTTCCCCTTCAAGGAGAAGTGATATGGCAAAAACCGCTCTGAAGAACAAGGCGGCCGCTAAGCCGAAGTTCAAGGTGCGTGCCTACACGCGCTGCCAGGTGTGTGGTCGTCCCCACTCCGTGTACCGCAAGTTCGGCCTGTGCCGCATCTGCCTTCGTGAGAAGGCCCACCGTGGCGAGCTGCCCGGAGTTACGAAGTCCAGTTGGTAAACATCGACGCTGAAGGTCCGCGGCCCATCCACAGAGTGGTAAAGGACGGCGGAAACCACGGCGAGAAAGGGCGTTAGCCCACAATGACAATGACAGATCCGATCGCAGACATGCTCACACGTCTGCGTAATGCGAGCGCGGCAAAGCACGAAACTGTGGATATGCCGTACTCCAAGTTCAAGGCGAATATCGCCGAGATCCTTAAGCGTGAAGGCTTTATCAAGGACTTCACCGCCAAGCCAGCTCGTGTCGGCCAGACCCTTGAGATTGCTCTCAAGTATGGTCCGAACGGTGAGCGTTCAATCCAGGGCATCAAGCGTATTTCCAAGCCCGGTCTCCGCCGCTATGCGAAGTCCGACGCTCTGCCTATGCCTCTAGGTGGCCTCGGTATTGCAATTATCTCGACGAGCTCGGGACTGATGACACAGAAGGAATGCCTCGACCGGGGCATCGGCGGCGAGATCGTCGCCTACGTATGGTGAGAAAGGAGAGCTGACACATGGCATCGCATATTGGTAAGCTCCCCGTCGCCATCCCGACAGGCGTGGAGGTCACTATCAACGGTCAGGAGTTCTCGGTTAAGGGACCGAAGGGCACTGATTCGTATGTGATCCCCGACGGCATTACCGGCACTGTAGAAGACAATCAGATCGTGCTCGTTCCAGCTGACGATCTGCGTCCGACCCGTGCTAAGCACGGTCTGAGCCGCTCCCTGATTGCCAGCAAGGTTAAGGGTGTGCACGAAGGCTACTCCAAGACCCTCGAGATTGTTGGCACCGGTTATCGTGCTGTCAAGAAGGGTCAGGGCATCGAATTCTCGCTCGGTTATTCGCACACCATCACTGTTAACCCGCCAGAAGGCATCGAATTTGACGTGCCGAATGCGAACCAGGTGATTGTTAAGGGTTCCGACAAGCAGGTCGTGGGCCAGGTTGCTGCGAACATCCGCAAGCTGCGCGCTCCTGAACCCTATAAGGGCAAGGGCATCAAGTACGCCGACGAGCGTATCCTGCGCAAGGCTGGAAAGGCTGGTAAGTGATATGACCGTCCAAATTATTGGAAAAGGCAAGAAGGTCGCACGTCTGCGCCGTCACGCCCGTCTTCGCAAGCGCATCACCGGCACCCCAGAGCGTCCGCGCCTCGTGGTTACCCGTTCAAACCGTCATATGGTTGCGCAGGTTGTCGACGACACAAAGGGCATCACTCTTGTCAGCGCTTCAACAATCGCTGATTTGAGCGGTTTTGAAGGTACCAAGACCGAAGCCGCGCACAAGGTCGGCAAACTCATCGCCAAGAAGGCCAAGGATGCTGGCATCAGCCAGGTCGTTTTCGATCGTGGCGGCAACAAGTACCATGGTCGCGTCGCAGCCGTTGCTGAAGGCGCCCGTGAGGGAGGTCTGGAGCTGTGAGCGATAACGAAAAGGAAACCCAAGTGGCTGAAGAGACTCAGAACACTCAGGAACCCGCCCAGGACCGTGGCGAAGAACGTCGTTCTCGTCGTGGACGCGGTGAAGGTCGCCGTGGTGAGCGTCGCAACCGTCGCGAAGAGAACCGCGGTGATGAGCTGCTCGACCGCGTGGTGACCATTAACCGTGTGTCCAAGACCCACAAGGGCGGTCGTACGTTCAGCTTTGCTGCTCTCGTTGTGGTTGGCGACGGCAACGGCACCGTTGGTGTCGGTTACGGCAAGTCCCGTGAAGTGCCTGCCGCTATTGCCAAGGGCCAGCTGGACGCTAAGAAGCACATGTTCACGGTTCCACGAATCCGCGGTACCGTTACCCACCCGGTTGTTGGCCATGATGCTGCTGGCACCGTTATGCTGCGTCCTGCAGCACCCGGTACCGGTGTAATCGCCGGCGGCGCTGTTCGCGCCGTTATGGAATGCGCAGGCATCACCGACATCCTCACCAAGTCGATGGGTTCGTCCACTGCAGTTAACGTGGTGCGCGCTACTGTCGACGCTCTCAAGCAGCTTGAGGAGCCTGAAGAGATCGCGGCTCGCCGTGGTCTGGCTCTCGACGAGGTTGCCCCGGACGCGATGCTTCGTGCTCGCGCTGAAGGCATCGCCGAAGCCCGTAAGGCTCGCGAAGAAGCTCAGGCTTCTGCCGCAAAGGATGGTGAGTGATGGCTAAGAACCTAAAGGTTACACTCGTACGCAGCGCTTACGGCTCCAAGCCGAACCAGCGCGCAACCATCCAGACGCTGGGTCTGCGCAAGATCGGCCAGAGCGTGGTGCGTGAGGACACCTCCGCCAACCGTGGTCTGGTCAACACGGTGCGCCATCTGGTCACCGTCGAGGAGGTTGACTGATTATGGCAACTGAGAACGAACCTACGATCCTGCAGATGCATGATCTCAAGCCTGCCCCTGGTGCCAACAAGGGTCGCATCCGCGTCGGTCGTGGTGAAGGCTCGAAGGGTAAGACCTCGGGTCGTGGCGACAAGGGCACCAAGAAGCGCTACCAGGTGCGTCCAGGCTTTGAAGGTGGTCAGCTGCCGCTGTACATGCGCCTGCCGAAGCTCCGTGGTTTTAAGAACCCCTTCAAGCAGGAGTTCCAGGTCGTCAACATTGACGCTCTGAACAAGCTGTACCCTGAAGGCGGCGAAGTTACCGTCGAAGGCCTTGTAGCTAAGGGCGCTGTACGCAGTGGTCGCCCTGTCAAGGTGCTGGGTAATGGTGAAACCACCGTGGCATTCACCGTTAAGGGTGTGAAAGCCTCTGCCTCTGCTAAGGCTAAGATCGAGGCTGCAGGCGGCTCCGTCAGTGAGGACTGACATACCAACGGGGACACGCCTGTGATAACGATATGATCATGACCCTCCCCGCGAAAGCGGGTGAGGGTCATGTCGTTTTAAGAACAATCACCGAACATTGCACGGTACAACAGGTAGAGACGCCTGTTTGTGCTGTCGTTAAGGTAGATGCTCTACGCTACACTCGACCATTAGAGTCTGTTTGCATTGGCGCGTGCATGCGCGCGACAAGGGAAGGAACCCAACGTGAGGACATTAATCCAGGCCTTACGAACCAAGGAACTGAGACATAAGATTCTCTTCGTCCTCGGCATCATCATCATTTACCGTATCGGTTCATTCATCCCGATTCCGGGAGTTGACTATACGGTTGTGCAGGAATGCGCGAATGATCTGACCGACAATCAGGAGAACTTCATCGGTCTGGTGAACTTGTTCTCAGGCGGCGCCATGCTGCAGCTGTCGATTTTTGCACTGGGTGTTATGCCGTACATCACCGCATCGATTGTGGTTCAGCTGCTGCGTGTGGTTATTCCGCGATTTGAAGCGCTGCACAAAGAAGGTCAATCCGGTGAAGCAAAGCTCACACAGTACACGCGTTATCTGACCATTGGTCTGGCTGTGCTGCAGTCAACAACCATTGTTGTTACTGCCCGCTCGGGTGCGCTATTCAGCTACCAGTGCTCGCAGGTTATTCCTGACGGTTCACTGTGGAGCCTCCTTGTTATGGTGCTGGTGATGACCGGCGGTACCGGCCTGATCATGTGGATGGCCGAACTTATCACCGACAAGGGTATCGGACAGGGCATGTCCGTGTTGATCTTTATGTCAATCTGCTCCGGCTTCCTGCCACAACTCTGGGAGATTGGCTACGGTGAGGATGGCACAGACGGTGACTGGACGAAGTTCGGTATCGTTGTTGGCGTACTTACTGTCATTCTTATTTTTGTTGTTTTCGTCGAACTGTCGCAGCGTCGTATACCAGTGCAGTACACACGTCGTATGATCGGACGCAAGATGTACGGCGGTTCGTCAACCTATTTGCCGCTGAAAATCAATATGAGCGGCGTTATCCCGCCAATCTTTGCATCATCTATTCTCGCTATTCCCACGTTGATTGCACAGTTTGACGACGATGCTACGTGGGCAGAGTGGATTAACGACAATCTTGCTGACACAACATCGGTGTGGTACATCGCTTTGTATGCAGTAATGATCGTATTCTTCTGCTTCTTCTACACATCCATTACATTCAACCCAGACGAAACTGCTGACAATATGAAGCAGTATGGCGGCTTTATTCCTGGCATTCGTGCCGGTAGCTCTACCAGCCGTTACCTGAGCTATGTGATGAATCGCCTGAACACGGTGGGTGCTGTTTACCTGCTGTTTGTGGCGTTAATTCCAACCGTGCTTATCATGGCGCTGGAACTCAACAATCAGCTGCCGTTCGGTGGTACGACGATCCTTATTATTGCCGGCGTTGGTCTCGATACTTTGCGTCAGGCTCGTGCCCAAACCGAACAGTTCCAGTACGCGGGCTTCTTATTCGAGAACACCGATCATGTTGAAGGTGGCGACGTGAAGAGATCCAAGCCCAAGAAGGGTCTCTTCGGTCGTAAGAAGAACAAGAAGAGCAAGAAGAATAAGAAAGCCCAAGACGTTTCAGTTGTTGAATCAGCTCCAACAACTGACGAAGAATCTGCGGTGGATGAGACAACGTCTGGTACAGAAACTCCGAGCAGTATTGATGCACCGTCTGAGGTGATTGAGTCGATGGAAGAGATGGAATCGACTTCGGCAAACACCGCTGATACTGCAGACGATGACACTGCAGACGAGCAGGTTGACCTGTCTAACGAGATTTCTGACGATGCAGACAATGCATCTGCAGATGAGTCTGACAAAGAATAAGCAATAACCATCGATTGATGTGCCTTCCTTATGCTCACGTTACGCAGCATAGGGAAGGCACATGTCTCTGTGCGTGTATAGCCAATGCGTGCACAGCAGAGGTAGAACAACACATGTAAGCCCTGTGTAAGCAGGGAAGGAGACGCATATGCGACTGTTAATCATGGGTCCGCAAGGTGTAGGAAAAGGCACTCAGGCGGCACTGCTGAGCGAACATTACGGCATTCCTGCCATCTCGACCGGCGATATTTTCCGTTACAACCTGAAGAACAAAACCGAACTTGGTGTTCAAGCTCAGGCGTATATGGATCGTGGCGAACTGGTGCCCGACGATCTGACCAATTCGATTGTTAAGGATCGTCTGGCTATGGACGATGCCAAGAATGGTTGGATTCTTGACGGATACCCCCGCAATATTGCTCAGGTTCATGCTCTTGACGAGATGCTCAACGACTTGGGCGCACCACTTGACCACGCTATTGTTCTGGAGGCTGGTCGTGATGTGCTGCTTGAGCGTATGGCCAAGCGTGCTGCCGAAGAAGGCCGTTCAGATGACACTCCAGAAGCCATTGCCAAGCGCTTGGAAACCTACGATCGTGAAACGGCTCCGCTGCTCGATGTTTATGAGAGCCGCGGAATGCTGATTTCAGTGGATGGAGTTGGCGAAATCAACGCCATTAACGCGCACATCATCGAACAGCTCGGGGAATAGCAACAGCAGTAGCAGTTAACTTGCTGCTGAAAGTAATCCTCAACAATCGTCGGGGGACGTTAGCGACACGCAGAATGCGGCTGACGTCCCCCGTTGCTGTACTATTGTGCTTTGGTGTGTCTTCGGATGCTCCATAAGTAATACAGCCAAGGAACGGAACGAGGCTTATGGCTAAAGACGGTGTGATCGAAGTCGAAGGTAGGGTAGTTGAAGCGCTACCTAACGCGATGTTCCGCGTCGAACTCGAGAATAAGCACGTCGTGCTGGCAACAATTTCTGGCAAGATGCGCAAGAACTACATCCGTATTTTGCCGCAAGATCGTGTAGTGCTGGAGATGAGTCCTTACGATCTCAACCGTGGCCGTATTACGTACCGTTACAAGTAAGGTACACAAGTAAAGGAAAACCATGAAGGTCAGCCCTAGTGTGAAGAGGATCTGCGAAAACTGCCGCGTGATCCGTCGTCACGGCCGCGTCATGGTGATCTGCATCAACCCGCGCCACAAGCAGCGCCAGGGCTGAACGGATTTCCAGCGGCATAACAAGTAAAGACGCTGAATCACAGCAGAAGCTGAACCCCGGGTACGCAGGCTCGGGCCGGGAAGCCGGACGATTTGGCGTAAGACCTGCGGAACACAGAAGGAATCGCAATGGCACGTCTTGCCGGAGTCGACATCCCCAATGATAAGCGCATTGAGATCGCTCTCACCTACATCTTCGGTGTGGGCCGCACTCGTGCGAAGGAAACGCTTGCCGCGACCGGTATTAACCCGGACATCCGCGTCAAGGATCTGACGGATGAGCAGCTGATTACGCTGCGTGACTATCTTGAAAACAACTACAAGATCGAAGGCGATTTGCGTCGTGAGATCGACGCGGACATCCGTCGTAAGATCCAGATCAATTGCTACCAAGGCCAGCGTCACCGCAAGGGACTTCCCGTGCGTGGTCAGCGTACCAAGACCAACGCTCGCACCCGCAAGGGTCCGAAGCGCACAGTCGCCGGAAAGAAGAAGGCCACCAAGTAGTCGGTGGCAGCTTCCGAGCCACGAGGCGCATGCTTCATCGTTCGGAACAACCACAATAAGTCGTTATTAGGAAACGAGGGTCAATGGCAGCGAATAAGCAAGCTGCGCGCAAGCCGCGTCGCCGGGACCGCAAGTCGGTGCCGGTCGGGCAGGCGCACATCAAGTCCACATTTAACAACACCATCATTTCGATCACCGATCCGTCCGGGGCTGTGGTGTCCTGGGCTTCCGGTGGCGATGTCGGCTTCAAGGGTTCCCGTAAGTCGACGCCATATGCCGCCGGTATGGCTGCTGAGTCCGCCGCTCGCAAGGCGATGGAACACGGTCTGAAAAAGGTCGATGTGTTCGTTAAGGGTCCTGGTTCCGGTCGTGAAACCGCGATCCGTTCCCTTCAGTCCGCCGGACTCGAAGTCGGTTCTATCACCGACGTTACCCCCCAAGCGCACAACGGCGTTCGTCCCCCGAAGCGCCGCCGCGTCTGAAGCACTACCAGAAACCATCCATCCAACCCGCTATGACCGGTGAGTGCACCACCGATCAGAAGCTGAAAGGATAAACACAGTGCTTATCGCACAGCGTCCGACACTTACCGAGGAAACACTCAACCCCCAGCGCTCCCGCTTCACAATTGAGCCGCTTGAGCCCGGATTTGGCTATACGCTTGGCAACTCGCTACGCCGCACACTCCTGAGCTCTATTCCAGGTGCGGCTGTGACCTCAGTGCGCATCTCTGGCGCCCTGCATGAGTTCACAACTCTGCCAGGCGTTGTAGAAGATGTCACCGAGATCCTGCTCAACATCAAGAACATTGTGCTCACCAGTGAATACGACGAGCCCGTGGTCATGTACCTGCGCAAAAGCGGTAAAGGTGAAGCTCTTGCTGGAGACATCACGCCGCCTGCCGGTGTGACGATCGCCAACCCTGATCTGCATATCGCCACTCTCGCTGAAGACGGCGAGCTCGAGATCGAGTTCACTGTTGAGCGCGGCCGTGGTTATGTGCCGGCTCAGATGAACAAGCAGGACACTGACGAGATCGGCCGTATCCCGGTCGATTCGATCTACTCCCCGGTGCTCAAGGTGAGCTACAAGGTCGAGGCCACCCGTGTGGAACAGCGCACGGATTTCGATCGGCTCATCCTGGACGTGGAGACCAAGCCTGCCATTTCGCCGCGTGACGCGGTGGCCTCCGCTGGCTCAACGCTGGTTGAACTTTTCGGCCTGTGCCGTGAGCTCAACATTCAGGCGGAAGGCGTCGAAGTTGGTCCAGCTCCTGTGGCTGAGGAAACCAACCCGGAGATGGCAGTGCCGATTGAGGACCTCAACCTTACGCAGCGCAGCTACAACTGCCTCAAGCGTGAAGGCATCCACACAATCGGAGAGCTGGTTTCCCATACCGAGCAAGATCTGCTCGATATCCGTAATTTCGGGATGAAGTCGATTGACGAGGTGAAAGAAAAGCTGCAGGCTCTCGGTCTGGCACTTAAGTCCTCGCCGCTAGGCTTCGACACCAACAATCTCGAAGGTGGCACTTTCTTCTCGCCAGAAGACGAGTAAGCTGCCAGTTTCGACATAGTAACCCCAGGGATCGGATGTTCGGGCATATGCCCACCTGATCCCATGGGTAATAAGGAGTTACACATGCCTACACCCAAAAAGGGCCCACGTCTGGCCTCTAGCCCAGCACATGAGCGTCTGATGCTCGCCAACATGGCGACCAGCCTGTTCCAGCACGGCCGCATCACCACTACGTTGGCGCGTGCGAAGCGTCTTCGCCCGCTCGCTGAACGTCTGATCACGTTCGCGAAGCGTGGTGATCTGCACTCTCGTCGCCGCGTGATGCGCGTCATTCGCAACAAGTCTGTGGTGCACAAGCTGTTCACCGTGATCGCTGAGCAGATGGAACAGCGTGAGGGCGGCTACACTCGCATCATCAAGATTGCACCGCGCAAGGGCGATTCAGCTCCTGCCGCAATTATTGAGCTGGTGACCGAGCCAGTAAGCCCGAAGAAAGCTGTCGTTAAGGAAGCTGAAGCTGCTACCAAGGTTGCGGCAAAGGACGAAGCCCCGGTTGACGATACTGTGGCTGAAACCGAGCCGACTACTGAAGCTCCAGCTGAGACCGCTGCGGAGGGAACTGCTGAGGCGTCTGTTGAAGACGTTGAGTGAGTTTTGTTTACGGAAAATGGCCGGGACTTTGTTAGGGTCCCGGCCATTTTGTTTTTGTGCGCGTTTTTGTGCGGTTTTATGGAACTTCCGGTTTTACGCGTGTTTATTTATGTCTTGCTTGTGTGTTGTTGTTTTTCTGTTGTCTATGGCATAAAAAGTACGCTGTGGTGGTGGGAGAAAGGCTGCGGTAATGGTTAGGTTGCGTATTGATTTAGCGTATGATGGTGGAGCTTTTCACGGGTGGGCTACGCAGCCTGGAATGAGAACTGTGCAGGGAGAGATTGAGGATGTTCTTCACACAGTTCTACGTGTGCCTCGTAGTCCGGAGCATGGTTTGCGTTTAACTGTTGCAGGTCGTACTGATACAGGTGTTCATGCAGCTCATCAGGTATGTCATTTCGATGTGGACGAGCACATACTTGAAGGGTGTATTGGGCATATGAATGTTCCTGCGCATGAGGCGCTATGTCGGCGATTGTCGCGTATGGTACCGTCAGATATTGCTATTCATAACGTGACTGTTGCTCCTGAGGGTTTTGACGCGCGTTTTTCTGCTTGTGAACGCACTTACGTGTACCGTATTAACGATAATGACCGTTCGGTTGATCCACGTATGCGAGGTTTTGTGCTGGCTTTGCATGATTCGCTTGATATTGATGCAATGAACGCGGCAGCAGCATTAATGGTTGGTTTACACGATTTTGGATCATTTGCCATACCTCATTCAGGTGGGACAACAATCCGTAAGGTCATTTCAGCAACGTGGACGCGACTGGGCGAGCGTGCGCTTGTAGAAGGTTCAGGAGAACCTGCTGCTTATTGTGGTGCAGGGTATGCTGTGCCGGCTAGTGAATCAGGGTTGGTTGTTTTTACTATTGCCGCTGACGCTTTCGCTCGTAATATGGTGCGTTCGTTGGTTAATGCTTGTGTTGCTGTGGGACTTGGTAAACGGGATGTGGCATGGTTCCGTAGCAAAATTGATACACCACAGCGTGAAGGCGTTACCGGACCAATTGCCCCGCACGGACTCACCCTGGAACACGTGGCCTACCCGCCAGATAATGAGTTAGCAACACGTGCACAAAACAACCGTGCCCAACGCACGTTGTAGCTGGCAAAGTTGGAGCAACGTACCTTCCGCTTTGAAAACGGAAGAGCCGGCTTAACACCACGTGCGAGATAGAACTGCTGTTTAACTGGTGCTTGCTGTTATGCAGAATATGCCGTTGCCAGTATGGAATTTATGTATTTTCAGCAGTACTGATATGCCCTGTAGCAAGCGTCCATAATTATTCTGTGTTGTACATGCGTATGGCAAAGGCTTCTCGATATTGCTTGGGCGTTAGGCCAGTTCGGCGTTTGAACACGCGCATAAAATATTTCGGATCGTCATAGCCAACCTCATGAGCAATATCTGCCACCGGACTGGACGTGGATGACAACAAGTCGCGTGCACGGTTGACACGACATTCGGCTATCTGCTCGACAATGCCAATACCAAACACTCGACGATACAATGCGGTCAAGTAACTCGGGGAGTAGTGGAAGTGTTGCGCCACCTTAGCTACAGTGATGTTCTCAAAAGCATTGGCATGAATCCATGATTGCACCGACTGCATTGTGGCTAAGCCAGGATCTTGTGCTGTTCCTGAACGTCGTAGACGCTCTTGAGCGGACACTTCCAACAACAAGCTTGTAGCAAAGTAATCGCCATAGGCACTGTGATGCGGTCCATACGTGGCATACACATCAAGAAGTTGCGTGAACATAACAGTTAGCCTGTCACCATCAGTAGCTTCGACCAAATCAGGCAGGACGAGATAATGATCGTCCTGAGGTACAGCAGCATTGTCAGCAAGCACATGCAACAATGTAGTTCTTGACTGTGTAGTCGTCGATGTTGGTATCGCAGTCGTTGTTGACTCTGTTAATGCTGTTGATGTTGACGATGTCGATGATGCTGACAACGCTGACAACGCCGTGTTTGTTGACTTTGTTGACGTTGCACGATCAGTAGAGGCAGTATGTCCATATGGTTCACAGGGGATGCGAAAATGCATCCAATAAAACTCCACATCAGCAGTAATCGCTTCAGTACCAGCATGCTCTACACCGAGCGGTAATAAAGCCAAGTCATTGGCCGCTACATATACATGCTTGTCGCTTATACGAATCGGCAGTACGCCACGGCGCACAAACACCAGCTCGTAGGAGTCAAGTGTGCGGCGCATATGCCTCCACCCCGGGCCAGACACAAACTGCCCGGCTGATAAAAACTCCACTGGCCCGTTAAGCCGTGCCGTCATCACCGCCATACTGTTTACGCTAGCAGCCAGTACACTGTGCGAAATGCGGAATCATTATGAGCGCAACCACACAGTCATCTCGTTCTCACCACGATTAGCCCAAGCAAAATAAGGAATGAGTGTTATTGATACCGGCTCACGACGAACAGGGCGCCATTGCTGATACAACGGGGAAGAAGCGGCATTGAAAGCATCAGCAACGGTGCCAATGTCAGCGGCGGCGCAGCCAGTTTTATTGGCGTATGCTTCCCGCCATCCGGGCACACTGAGCTGCACCATTGGACGGTTTGTTGGTTCAACCTCGCCAAGACCATCAGCATT
>CAYQJZ010000033.1:4664-19531 GCA_964417995.1 uncultured Bifidobacterium sp. | reverse complement strand
GAACTTTTCAAGTTCCTGCACATGGTCTTGCACAATATTTGAGCTAATCACGTCGAGTTCGTCGAGTTCGGCAATGGCCTTGCGGTCATCAGCAATGAACGCGTCGTAGTAGTCAATAAGCGCCTGTAAGTACGTTTCAGTGGATTGACGGCCATCCATATCGAATGGCTTCCACGTGCGGTTACGAGTAATTGCGTCTGTACGTCCGTCAGGTGTACCACCCAGTGTGGCAATGCGCTCAGCAGTTTCATCAGCCATAGCCAGTACAGCTTCAACCTGCGGGTCAAGCATCTCATGTACGGCAATAAAGTTCGGGCCAGTCACATTCCAATGAGCATGCTTAAGAATAAGCGCCGCCTCCTGCTCCTGACTCAAACGATTCTGCAAAATGGCAATGGTTTTCTCTGATGCTGCCTCGTCAAGTCCGGGAACGACAAATTCAAGTGCCATGGTGAGTCCTTTCTTTCTAGAAGGAATCGGTCATTCCAGTGTACGTTTGCCGTTCAGGCGACAAGTGGGAAACCGGCCCGCAGCACGTGATCTTGATCACGATTGTGAACCGCTGGCATCAGCATTGTTGGCACTATTGGCACTACTGGCGCTGTCATCCGCGCTGTCTGCTGCACTATCGGAGTCATTGTTATCGGCACGTCGGCGAACCTCAATTGTTTCGATTCGGCGCCCATCAACTTTAGTGACAACCATATCGTAGCCATCATCGGAATGCAGCACGTCGCCTTCGGCACCCATGCGTCCAGTTTGCGCAAGGAAGTAGCCGGCAACAGTCTCGTATGGGCCATCTTCCAGCTCAATACCAGTCAGGTCTTCAAAATCCTCGAGCGTGGTGCCGCCTTCAATTGTGGCAACGCCGTTAACAAACACGGTGCGTTCAGTACGTTCGCCTCCCTTTTCTTCGGGCAAATCGTACTCGTCGCGAATATCGCCAACAAGTTCTTCGGTCATATCTTCCAAAGTGACAATGCCGTCGGTACCGCCATATTCGTCGATAACAACAGCCAAGTGAATACCACGTTTACGCAACAATTCCAGGCTTGGCAACAGTCGTGATGTACCCGGCAAAGAGATGCCTTCGCGTGTCACATCCGCCACAATTGAGGCGTCTGGATCGCGCACGTCAAGCAAGTCACGCACGTGCACAAAACCGAGCACGTCGTCGAAATCTTTGCCAGTAACGGGGTATCGTGAATACGGCATTTCGCGCACGTAAGCGGCAGCTTCTTCAATAGTCTGGTTACCATCAAGGAACACAACGTCGGCACGCGGTCGCATAACTTCGGCCACAATCGTTTCAGAAGCGTCAAAAACATCGTCGAGAATAGTGCGCTCATCCTTGCTGAGGTTGGTATTGCTGTTGACGAGCACTCGCAGTTCCTCATCGCTGACTTCGCTTTCAGTTTCGTTAGGGTCGAAACCGAGCAAGCGCACAATGGCGTTCGTATTCTTACCAATCAGCCAGATAACCGGCTTACAGACTTTAGCGAAAGTGTCAATAGCGGGTACTACAGCTCGTGAAATCTGTTCAGCCTTCTGCATAGCGATACGCTTAGGTACCATCTCAGAAATAACAATCGAGAAGTACGAGATGATCAGGGTCAATACCACCGTGACCAGCGGGCTGGCAACCGCACTGGGTACACCCCACCCCTCAACTACAGGAGTGATAAATGGTGCAATCGAGGATGCGCCGAATGACGCGGAAAGAAAACCGGACAGAGTCACACCAATCTGCACGGTAGAAAGAAAGGTGTTCGGATCGCGGGCAATTTTTGCAACGCGGGCTCCTCGCGCGTCGGTTTGTTCCATCTGCTCGATCTGGGAGCCGCGCAGCGAGACCAGCGCAAGCTCGGTGCCGGCGAACACCGCGCCGACAAGCAGGAACACAAAGACAAGCAGTATGTTCAAGCCAAGTGACATGAGCTTTACATTACGGCATAGGCCAGTCATGTTGTAAGCAGAGTTTTTGCCGTGGTTCCACGTGGTGATTAAACAATTCTGCTCTATTGTTGTTGTGAGAATTGCCAGACATATGGAGAGAACTATGGGCGGGTTATGTCGGATTGTCAACGCGCGAACAGTCGAGGGTGATGCGCTTATTGATATCACCATCAGTAATGGCACAGTAGTAGCAGTGGAATCGGCAGAGGATAAGAGGCCGGTTTCGCATACAGAACATACAGTGGCGATTTCTGGCGACCACGCTGGCGTACAACAGCCTGGTACTCATACAGCACGAAATAGCACTTCTCTTGCAGGCGATGGCAGTGTTCCGTTCTGCACCATTACCTCGTCTGCTGAATACCCTGATCAGTGCGTTATTGATGCTGAAGGACGATGGATTATTCCCGGGTTGTGGGATTGGCACACGCATTTTACGCAGTGGTCTAAAACATTGGGACGCCTTGATTTGATCGACGCCCACAGTGCCGACGAAGCTATGGCAATGCTGCGCGACTACCTTAACAAGCAGCGAGATACGGGTATGCTCCCCCCAGAAAGCTTTGTTGTTGGTATGCGATTCAGGCATTCACTGTGGTCTGACGATGCGCAGCCTACACTTGCCGCCATCGACGCAGTGAGCGGTGACCAGCCTGTCGCCTTATCAAGTGTTGACATGCACTGTGGATGGGTAAATTCCGCCGCTGCACGCAAACTCGGAGTAACTGTGGACAGTACTGGGTTGATCGGCGAGCACGAGTGGTTCAACGTGTACCAGGAGTTTGATAGAGCACCCGGTATGGCTGAACAGACTGCACAATTTGTGCGTGAGGCAGAAATAGATGCTGCAAGCAAAGGTGTTGTCGGAATTCGCGACTACGAGATGGCTGACAACATCACCTCATGGATTAGTCGATTCGCTGATGATATTGCTCTGTTGCGTGTTGACGTGGGTGTTTACCCCGAACGTTTACAACAGGCGATTAATGACGGATGGAATACGGGTGACGTTTTGCCCGGCAGCCGTGGATTAGGTCGCGTGGGTGCGATGAAAATGATCTCCGACGGGTCTCTAAACACGCGGTCTGCCTACTGTTCGACCCCGTATTCGGGTATTGAGCCAGAAACGTATGGTGTGATGAGCTACACGCCCGAACAAATCGAAAACTACATGCGACTCGCCACAGACAACGGATTTGCAATCGCGTGCCATGCCATCGGCGATGAAGCGAACACGATTGTACTGAACAAAGCAGCTATAACGCATGCGCGCGGTTCTATTGAACATGCGCAAATGCTCAAGCCATCCGATATTCCACGATTTGCTGAATTGGGTTTGGTGGCCAGCGTGCAACCACAGCATGCGGTGGATGATCGCGACGTTATTGATCGATTCTGGGCCACACCAGCAGGTGTTCCCTATGCTTTTCGATCATTGATTGATGCTGGAGCAACATTACGCATGGGGTCTGATGCGCCTGTTGCACCACTTGACCCGTGGATGTCTATTTCTGCAGCAGTGTTTGGTACAGCAAGCTCCGACCGTGAACCATTCCAACCTGAGCAATGCTTAGATGTACGCACAGCGTTATGTGCATCAACTGAAACAGGCCGAACCTGGTTCACGGCTGGTGATGCTGCCGATTTAGTGTTGCTGGATGTGAACCCTTACACGGTTGATTCACCTGAGGGTATGTGTTCAATGTCAGAGCATGTTGTTGCAACAATGCTGGCTGGGCGGTGGACATACCGCGCGTAATAACGCATAAAACAAGCTGCATCCACACAGCAGACGCATAGTGCGGGTAAGATGTGTAGATGCAGCTTTCCTCGTATTCTCGTCAGGCGAACTGGCTGTTGTACAGCCGAGCATAAGCGCCGTCGGCAGCAAGCAATTCGCTATGCGTGCCCTGTTCAATAATTGTTCCGTGATCCATTACCAGAATCAGATCTGCATCAACAATGGTGGACAGACGATGCGCGATAACAAAACTGGTTCGACCATGCATCAGCGTGTCCATTGCCTTGCCGATTTCTTGTTCGGTATGCGTATCAACTGAGGATGTTGCCTCATCAAGGATGAGGATCTTGGGATCGCACAGAATCACGCGTGCAATGGTGAGCAGCTGACGTTGGCCTTGGCTGATATTTTCCGCATCGTTAGACAGTCGGGTATCGTAGCCGTCGGGCAGCGTACGCACAAAATAGTCGACACGTGCCATCTTTGCCGCTTCAATAATCTGCTCACGGGTTGCATCTGGTTTGCCGTAAGCGATGTTCTCGGCAATAGTGCCATCAAACAGCCAGGCATCTTGCAGTACCATGCCGAAGTGGTGGCGAAGATCAGTGCGTTGCATTAATCGCGTATCCACGCCATCAAGACGAATATGCCCGCCGTCAATCTCGTAGAAACGCATCAGCAAGTTGATTAACGTGGTTTTACCTGCGCCGGTTGCGCCAACAATAGCAGTGCGATGGCCGGGTTGTGCAGTAAATGCTACATCTGTCATCAACGGTCGGTCAGGTTCGTAACCGAAACGAACATGCTCAAAATCTACCTGTCCGCGAATCGGCTCAGACACCTGTTCAGGGTGTTCAGGTTCCGGCTCAATCTCCTCTTCATCCAGGATGTCAAAAACACGTTCAACCGATGCAAGCGCTGACTGCAAACTGTTGATCATAAACGACATTTCGGTTAGCGGTTCTGAGGCTTGGCTGATGTATTGGAAGAACGCCTGGAATGTGCCGATAGTTAAACGGCCGGTAATAAGGAAGAAACCGCCAAGAACCGCAATAATCACCTGCGAAATGCGCACAATCAGGCGAATTGCCGGGTTAATTGCATTCGTCATAAAATCGGCGCGGCGCGTGGCATCTGCCAGATCTTGTGCAGCTTGATGAATGCGGCGAGAACTGGCTTCTTCTTGATTAAACGAGCGGATAATCGCTCGACCTGAATACGCCTCTTCTACATGGCCAGTCAGAATACCAACGTAGCGCTGCCGTTCTGCTGCTAACACCAGCGTTTTGTGTGCCACAATCTTGGTTACAAAAGTAGTGCCAGCCGCAAATACCAGGAAAATCAACGTCAGCCACACGTTAATCGTGAACATCATGATGATTGCGCCGGTTACATTACCGACGGCGGTTAGCAGCCGTAGCAGGCCTGTTTGCAGGACTTCGCTGGTTTTATCCAAATCATTGGTGACACGGCTGATAATACGCCCGGGCTGGTGTGCATCGAAATAACTCAGCGGCAAATGGGTGAGTTTTGCACCAACCTGGTTGCGCAGTTTGAGGTTAAGACGTTCAGCAAAACTTGCCATTACGAATGTTTGCACTGAGTAAACGCCCCACTGCGCGGTATACAGCACCAGCAATCCCATAATCTGCACACCACCGTCTTCCCATGTGATGGAAAAAGTTGTTCCAGTGGCAAAAGCCGCCTGAATCTTCTCCCACAGCATGTCCAAAAGGTAGGCTGTGTAAATAGGGCCGGCCAGCGTGATAATTACGTAGAACACGAGAGCGACGGCAACGATGTACAAGCGCCAATGCTGGTCTTTTGCTGACTTCCACAAGCGGACGATTGTCGCCATCACATTGCGCGGAACCTCCAACTCCTCTTCTGCAGGAGCAAGATCAGACTGAACAACTGCATCATGAGGTGTGTCAGTAGCCGAACAATCGCTTGTGGTGTGAGCAGCAGACGACATGTTGCCATTGGTGTTGCTATTGCTATTGGATGCAATGTTTGTGTCGTCTCTGTTGGCTGTAACAGTGGTGTTCTCGACGCTGTTGTTGCGATCTTTCTGTTCCGAGTTCATCGTGTCGCCTCCTTTCCGGTATTGGTGGCATACGCGTCGAGATCTTCAGCGCGCATCTGCGATCGTGCAATGTTTTGATAGGTTGGGCAGGTACGCATCAGTTCTTCGTGTGTGCCACGACCTTTGAGATGCCCATCTTCCAGAACAATGATCTGGTCCGCGTGCACAATGGTGCTCACACGTTGTGCAATAATCAGCATCGCTGCGTCAGTGATATTGTCACTCAGCGCTTTACGTAACGCTGCGTCAGTGGCAAAGTCAAGTGCCGAGAAACTGTCGTCGAAAATATACAAGTCAGCACGACGAGTGAGTGCACGAGCAATGGCCAAACGCTGCCGTTGACCACCGGAGAAATTGGTGCCGCCTTGAGCGACGCGCGAATTCAAGCCATGCGGTAATTCTTTAACAAACCCAGACTGAGCAATATCCAAGGCATGCCACATATCGTCTTCAGTAGCTTCGGAATCACCATAGCGCAAATTATCGGCGATAGTACCGGAGAACAACCATGCTTTCTGTGGTACATAAGCAATATGGTCGCGCAATTCGTGTTGCGTCATATCTTTAACGTCACATCCGTGCAGCAACACATGACCATCGATAGCGTCAAGCAGTCGTAGCATCAAACGTGCAATTGTTGATTTGCCTGAGCCAGTTGGACCAATAATAGCCGTGGTTTGTCCGCGTCGGCAGGAGAACGTCAGATCGTGTAACGTGTCTTCTTCGGCATCAGGGAATCGGAATGACAGGTGATTGAAACAGGCAACCTTTGGATGTAGATCGTCTGTAGCGTGAGAAACTGTCACGTTTTTTGATGTTTTTGCCGTACTTGTGTGCGGGCCAGGGCTGGCATCAGATTGTGATGTAATACTGAGGCCATCATCGGTTTGAGCAGTCCACGCCTGTGCCGCCTCGCTCATCGATGCTTCGGTAGGGTGCCCGTCGCGGATGCTTGGTTGTTTGTCAATCACTGCGCGCACTCGGCTGATACAAATCATTGAACGAGGAACCATTAATGCGACAAACTGCGCCATCATAATGTAATACAAAATCAGAATTGCATATTCAATCAGCGCGGTAATATCACCAATTTCCATAGCATGAACGCCAACGCGGTCGCCTCCGATCCAGATAACCAATACGATGGCAATATTCATCAGGAAGAAAGTAAAACTGTCGAGTCCAGCGAATAAATAGTTAACACGAATCGCATTATTCGCGTAATCCGAGAACGATTTATCCAGACGTTTGAGTTCATGTTTGTCACGGCCGAATGCTCGGATAACACGTACGCCGGTGATATTTTCACGTAGAACAACGTTCATACGGTCGATATAGCTCTGCAGTTTCTCGAAAATTCCGGAGGCTTTCCACACAATTAGTACGGCCAGCACAGCGACAACCACAACGACAGCGAACAGCATCCAGCCCATCTGCACGTCTAGAGAAAACGCCAATGCTACGCCCATAACGCACATAATGGGAACCGGCAGCAGAATTTGTATTCCCATCATCAGCGTTTGCTGGATCACATTAACGTCATTAAGTGTGCGTGTAATCATCGATCCAGTGCCGAACTCTTTGAAGTCACCGTCAGAAAATGTCAGCGAAGAATCGTAGATCGCATTGCGAATATCACGGCCGACATTTGAGCATAATTTGGCGCATAAATAACTACCGCCCAATGTCGCCAAACCAGAGATGATGGTGACAACCAGCATGAGTACGCCTTGATTAACAATGTGATCAAGACTGCCTTCGGTCGCGCCAATGTTGATCATTTCAGCAAGAATTGTTGGAATGAACAATGCGCCGGTCACGTCTAGTATGAGTGCGAGTATTGTCGCCGCCACTAGAGCCTTATAAGGTCGCAGGAAACTCAGCAGCAGTCTCATGCGGGTGGTGCTCCTTCCTGTATTTTCCGCAGTGGTGCTGTCGGGTGTGGTGATGTCTGTAAAACTATTTCACTGCCGGCGTCATCGGCACAGTGCTGTGCGAATGCCACTCATTGGCGCGCCGTAGCAAGGTACACTGCAACTCTTGTGACCTTGCATGTTTAGTGCATCGGACGAACAGCACGCCGCGGCCCATAGGGAACCACGGCGTGTTATAGCGTCAATTCGGACAAATTCGGTTCAACTATATCGACTATTGCCATATGCGCAATATGGCCTACTTCGGCGTGTTGTTGGGTTACCGGTCAGGAGTTATTTCTCACAGAAAAATGAGGGTCCCCACCATTCTTATGGCGGAGACCCTCATGATTAAAAAGGGAAGGTAGAATCAGCCGGTATTCTGCAGGCCGGCGGCGACGCCAGACACCGTGCACAGAATGAGGTAGAGGAACTTCTCCTGCTGACTCTTACTCAGCTCTTCCTTATCGACACGGCGTCGCAGCGACTTAAGCGCCAACACCTGCGTAACTGATAGAGCGTCTACGTACGGTGAACGGATACGCACAGCCTGGCCAAGGACATGGCGATGCTCCAACGGCCAGTCATCTCCCACAATCTTGAGTACCCACTTACGCGTGAGTTCCATCTCGCCGAGCACTTTCTCGTTGAGATCCTCACGATCGTCCAACGCCAGGTACATCTTGGCAATGCGTTCATCGGTTTTAGCAATCGACATTTCGATGTTATCGATAAACGTGGTGAACAGAGGCCATTCTTTATACGCTGTGCGCAGTGTGTCAAGATCGCCAAACTTCTCGCAGGCGGTGCCTAAACCGTACCAAGCTGCCAAGTTGATACGTGCCTGAGCCCATGCGAATACCCACGGAATTGTACGCAGATCATCCAGCGACTTGGCACCTAAACCACGCTTGGCTGGACGCGAACCAATCGGCAGCAAACCGATTTCTGACAGCGGTGTAACAGTCGAGAACCACGGAGCAAAGTCATCGGTATTCAACAGATCGAGATAACGCTCATGCGATGTGTTATCAAGCTGCTTGGTCATATCCGAGTACTTCTCGGTCATCTCTGTATTGGTATTTTCGATGCTCGGCGCAGACTGCAACAACGTAGCTGCAGCAACCGACTCAATATGACGAATCGCCAACACCGGGTTACCGTAGCGAGCGAAAATAACCTCACCCTGCTCAGTGAGCTTAAAACGGCAGTTCACTGAACCACGCGGTTGAGCGAGCACGGCGCGATTTGCCGGGCCACCGCCACGGCCAACAGCACCGCCACGGCCATGGAACAGTGTCAGATCGATATCGTTCTGTTCTGCCCACTCCACAATATTTGTTTCGGCCTCGTGCAGTGCAAAAATCGACGAAGTAGGGCCGGCATCCTTTGAAGAATCCGAATAACCGAGCATAACTTCCATCTTGCGACCGGTAGTTTTAAGACGCTCCTGCATTTCTGGAATCTTGATGATCTCGTCAAGCACGTTCACCGCATTCTGCAGATCTTCCAACTGCTCGAACAGCGGGATCACATCCAGAACTGGCACATCCTTCGGATCAGAGAACGCCAGACGATTCAACTCGTACACATCGCGCACATTCTGCGCTGACTTGGTGAACGAGATGATATAACGGCCAGCAGCCCTCATACCGTTGCGCTTCTGGATTGAACCAAGGGCACGGAAAGTGTCCAGAACCTCGTGCGTGATGTCCTTTAGAGAGCCACGCTCACCGTGCAAACCATGTTCGCGAATATCTTCCAGCGCTCGCGAATGCACCACGGAATGCTGACGGAACTCCATCTCTACCATATGGAAGCCGAAGGTCTCAGCCTGCCAAATCAAATCCTGCAACGGTCCATACGCTGAACGTGCAGCACCGGCAGCAACCAGCGAACGTTGCACTGTTTTCAGATCAGCAATAAAATCCTCGCAGGAGTGATACATCAGATCAGTATCGCGTTCGATGGTGTAATGCAGTCGATCAGCCATCACCAGCATTACTGCACGGTGTGGTTCCTGGGTAGAGATTTGTGATGCCTTCTCAGTGAGTCGTTCACTCATCTCTTTCTGACGACTCCACAGGTTCGCTAATTCATCACTGGGTGGAGTGGCTTGTGAATCCATCGTCAGGTTGCGGCCAACAATACGGGTGGCGTTCTCTAACGCGCCGATAACATGATCGCTGAAATTACGTGCTACACGGCGGCTCACCTTAGCGGTGACGTTTGGATTGCCATCCCGATCGGAGCCGATCCAGCTGCCCGGATGGAAGAACGCTGGACACGCCGGCTCTACAAGTCCGGCTTCATCGCCCAGCAGCCAGTCGTCGAATCGACGGTAGACCTTTGGAACGGCATTAAACAACGTGCTGTCGAAGATGCCGATAATGGTGTTCGCTTCTTCAATAGGCGTCGGCTTGCGGTGCCCGATTGGCGAGGTGCGGAACAAGGCGTCGATCTCATTAAACAGACGGCGATAATTCTCCCGCTTTTCGGTACCGCCAAGAAGCTCGTGAACGTCAAGCAGTTCAGCGATGCGGCGAATTTTACCTTCTACAGCCTTACGTCGGGCTTCAGTCGGGTGTGCAGTGAACACCGGATGGAACTCCAGCTTTGACAGCAGGTTCTTAGCTTTGGCTGGGCCAACTTCGGTGATCAACTGATGGTAAGCAACAGTCAGTGCGTTGGACGGATCCGTAGCCTGCTTCTCGTCTACCTTGGATTCGCGGTCACGCAGCACAGAAACGCGGTAGTTTTCCTCGCAGAGATTTGCCAAGTGGAAGTAAGTGGTGAACGCACGTGCCAACAGCTGAGCGTCGTTCAACCTCATATTGTCGATAACGTTAACTGCTTTCTGCAGTCCGTCATGATCAGGATCGGGGTCAGTCATCACGCCGTCGAATTGTTCAGCGCTTGCCTCGACAGCGTATGTGAGCACGGTGTCGAATGTAGAGAGCAGGTTTGGATCGAATTCCTTGAGTACCTCACGAAGAATCTGCAAACACAAATCCATGTTGTTTTGCAAAGAGGGAGGCAGATTGTGCTCTACATCAGTTATGACGACAGGTGGTGCCGTGCCAGTCTCCTTATCAGGGGCAGCTTGTTCATTATCTAATGTCAAAATTAGACCTCCTTTGCCAACCAGGTACGGTTGTTCGGTCATCCAGCCATCCTCGGATCCTCCGTGGATGTGTTGGCTGGAAGTTGCGAACCCAAAGCCGTAGGTGCAGCGGTTGTCCGCCAATTTTAGACCTGTTTGCGCGTCTGTTTTGTTACACAAGGCCCGTATGGCATACAGTACACGCGGGATGGGCATCAAACGGGTTTTTGTCTCGCTGGGGGCAAGTGGTGTTCACTGTTTGGACAGGTTAACGATGAACTATCGAGTTGTCCGTCTGCATAATGAACAGCGAAGGGTGATGTAAACAAATCAGTAAACAGGTGTTTACGTTTCCGTGCACGCCGTGCGGTACTAATGAAAGTGTGAGATTTGGCCGTAAGCAGAACGATGGTATGACAACAGCCGTCAGTAAATACCACACCCACTCCATTCCGCTGGATATGGAAGATATTGAGCGGGATTGGGACACGCCAATTCGTGATGCAGGCATTGCTGCAAAATCCAGTGTGATTGTGCGTGTGGGCATGCTTGACTTGAGCGCAGGAACCGGCAGTTACCGTGTGCGCCAGTTGATGCACCGTATTGCCTACCCGCTGGGCGTGCACGTACGAGCTGATGTGAACTTAACTGATATTGCGGCCACGTGCACCGATGGCAAAGACCGCATCACTGAAGTGATTGATTTGCCCACCACTGGTGTGAACACCGAACGCATCTGGCTGCTTGAACATTTTGCAGACTGGTTTAACGTCAATCTCGGCCAGGGGTCAATTTATCACGCTACTGCCGCAGTATCAGAAGATGTGGTAGAACATCTCGACGCGCCCGGCGCTGATGCATCAGTACTGCGCGCTGTCGAACGCGATATCGAACAGACTGAGATTCCCGACGATGAGAACAACCCCAGCGTCAGTATTGTTCCCCCCATCAAGGATGCGATGGTGGGTTTTGTACACGGCGTTGATATGGGTGAGGTTGCCCGCGAAGAAGAGAAAGAAAAAGAAAAGCAGAAGAACACTGACAGTGAAGGAGCTGTTTGTTTACAAGAGCACAGTATTACGGAAAATAGTGGCGAAAAAACTCACCCTTCACGCGAACAAGCCCAGTCCTCACAGTCCAACCGCACCCGCCATCGTTTCCGCTTATCACCCACTGACCGTTACGCCGAACACTTTGCCCACATGTCCAACGACGACAATCCAGGCGGTATCGGCCCGAGCTTAACCGTTCGGCAAGTGCACGACCGCCTCGATCTGATTGAGAAACGTGCACCGCTGTACCCCGCATGGTTCTCTGGATTATGCGCAGCGCTCGCATGCGCTTCTTTCGTTTTTTTGCTCGGCGGCGGTGTCTATGACATGATTGGCGCCTTTATTGGCGCCGGGCTGGGGCAGTGGTTACGTCGTTGCTTGCTGGCAAAGCATCTCAACCAGTTCTTTGTGACCTTTGTGTGCGTCTGCGTCGCAGCGCTGGCCTGTGTTGGCGTATTGCGTTTGATAGGGCTATTCGACCCTGTAGCCTTGCAACACGACACGGCATATATAGGGGCGATTCTGTTTGTTATACCTGGATTCCCCTTGATCACTGGCGGTCTTGATTTAGCGAAACTTGACCTGCCCTCGGGGATCCAACGAGTGGTATACACGCTAACCGTTATTCTCGTTGCCACACTGGCAGCATGGCTGGTAGCAGCAACTGTTCATCTCAACCCCGAAGGTTTTGAACCGCTGGGGCTTGACCCGGTAGTGAATAATATTTTGCGTTTTGTTGCCGCATTCGTTGGCGTGTGGGGATTCTCTGTACTGTTTAATTCGCCGCAACGCATGTGCTTTGTTGCTGCGCTGATTGGCGCCATAACCAGCACACTGCGACTAATTGCTATTGACTATGGATTGTCCTCTGAGATGGGCGCATTCCTCGGTGCACTGTTGGCTGGTCTGCTGGCCTCAGCGTGGCGAGCGTCGGTGCGACGTGGTTGGCTGGCACCGTATCTTGACTACCCACGCATCTGCCTGACCGTACCGTCGGGTTTGGTGATGGTTCCCGGCATGTATATGTACCAGGCGATGTTCTACCTCGGCCAGTACGACATGCAACAGGCAATCGACTGGGCATTCCGCGCATTCATGGTGATTATCTGCCTACCGATCGGCTTGGCAATGGCTCGCGTTATTACTGACAAATCATGGCGCTACGACGTGTAACGGCACATAACGCCTCACACACCTGTGTAACGCCATACTTGTCTCATTGACACCCTGGCGTCTGGCGTACAGAACGCATCAGCAAAGCGCACAATTCAATCAGCGTTCAACGGCAGCAGTCAGTACTTCATACCCATTGCAGCACGCACTTCGTCAAGCGTTTCTTCTGCGATAGCGTTAGCACGCTTATTGCCGTCGTGCAGAATATCGCGGATCGAATCCATATCTTGAGCAAGTTCGGCACGACGCTCACGATGCGGAGCCAAGAAATTATTCACAGATTCAGTAACGTACTTTTTCAATGCGCCTGCGCCTGAATCGCCAATTTCTTCGGCAATCTCTTGCGGGTCACGGTCAGTTACCAGACCAGCTGTAGTCAACAATGCAGAAACCTGCGGGCGATGAACCGGATCAAAAGTGATACGGCGTTCGCTATCAGTCGGACTTTTACGAATAAGCTTTGCTGTCTCTTCCGCTGTGGCGCTGAGCATAATCGAATTGCCATACGACTTGCTCATTTTGCGACCATCTAAACCGGGGATTTCTGGCGCATCAGACAAAATCGCCGCCGGCTCAGGGAACACCGGATTCTTCTTCGCGTAGCGCTCGTTAAAACGACGAGCAATAGTACGAGTGATTTCTACATGCGGCAGATTATCTTTACCAATCGGCACAACATTAGCTTTGCAGAACAAGATATCGCACGCCTGATGCACTGGGTAGGTGAGCAACAGACCGGTTAATGCGTGACCGGAAGCTTCCATTTCAGACTTAACAGTGGGGTTGCGATGCAGCTCAGCCTCAGTAACCAATGACAGAAACGGTAACATTAACTGATTCTCAGCGGGGACAGCCGAGTGCGTAAAAATCATGGTTTTGGATGGGTCGATGCCCGCAGCCAAATAATCGAGAACAAGGTTGAGCACATTGTCATCAATATGCTCGGTAGTGTCACGATCAGTGATCACCTGATAGTCAGCGATGATGATATTCGTGTTCACGCCGCGATTCTGCATGGCAACGCGCTCGCGAATGGAACCGAAGTAATGGCCAAGATGCAAACGTCCAGTTGGTCGATCACCGGTAAGCATGGTGAATGTGTTTGGATTGGCCTCCAGCTTAGCCATAGTGGCGTCTGATCGTTTTTTTGCAGCCAAGAAGCTGGCGCTCATCTCGTTGCCGGCCGCTGTTAGCGTTGGTTCCTTTGTTTCATCCGTCATCGTTGCGCCCCTTGATATGCCATCGGCCTTGAATCGTTAACATCGTAAAAGTCTGAGCCGACAACGAAACGTGAAAACTAGTGGTACTCTGTTAGACGATGAATCGATAGCACAGTTGTACATACTCAGGGGGTCAAATGGGCCGCGGTCGACAGAAAGCCAAGCAGCAGAAGATAGCCCGTAAGCTTAAGTACTTGACCACTGATACAGATTATGACGAGCTTGCTAAAGAATTGAGTTCTCAAGAGCCAGGTACTGGTTCCGTTGATCTGTTCTCCCATGACGACGAACAGTATGTGGATAATACGGAAGCCGGAGAGGCGGAACCGCAAGAAAGCGATTATGTAACGTCTGCGTCTTCTTCTGTATCTGAGGACGATCTTGACGAATACGCCAAATGGGCTGCTGAAGCCGCTGCCAAGGCAACTAGTGGTGAAATTCCGGCTGTGAATGCGACGCCTGTACGTCGCAAGCCGATTCCTATGCCGAAACCTAGCGCGTTTATGCAGCGTTCTGATAACAAGTGATCGTGCATAGTGCGCGTCGCAGTTTTGTGTGCCAGTCCACGGTATTGGATAATTGGGGCGTTTTCTCCGATTACTCGGCGTAACTTCGTTCACACT
>CAYQJZ010000033.1:0-4564 GCA_964417995.1 uncultured Bifidobacterium sp. | reverse complement strand
ATCGCTTAAGTCGTCGCGTTCTCCAACTGCGGTAATACGCCCAGCGTCCTTTTCTTCTTGCCATGTGGTGATACCTGTGGCAAGGCGTAGCCACACTTCAGGGCGCAATTCGATAACGTCAGGGGGTGTGAGGTTGTGCGGGTCTGATGCAGGGCCGTCAAGAATCTTAATTGCTCCCCACGGTGCCACACGTACTTCCACGCCTTCACCTGGAGCGCGGCGCTCTAGTAAATACAAGGAATAGCGCACGGCCATAGCCCATACGGGTCGGGGTAATGATGGTGATAACGCCAAACGTATTTGACAGTTGTTATTGCTGTTACTTTCTGGGATGTCGGTTGCGTTCACAGCGCGTGCACTGTTGACATTGCGATTATGTGAGACGGCGTGTTGTGCAGGTTGTGTGCTGGTTACTGTGTTGCAAGGTGAATCATCTATTGCAACTGTTGCTGTTGACACAGTTGTTGTAGACTCCACAGCTGCAGTTGTTTGACACATTACCGCAGCCGGTGCTGGTGCTGAAACAGATAGAGACTGAGTTAATAACTGCTCTGCTGCCTCATGCCACTGGTGGAACGCTGCTGCACCTTTGCGTAGATCTTGTTGCCGTATCACCGCCATACCGGTATTCTGCCGCGTCTCCTCGACCCGTCACCGTTGAATTATTCAGCTACTGAAACGTTCCGGCAAGCACATTGATTTAATGATCTAATCCATTCTGCGGATTACAGATTCCAATATTTCAATGCGGTTGGCAGACCAGTACCCCGTGTGATTAGAGTAAGCCGCCTTGTCATACGGATTGGGAAAGCGCAGCATGTCCAGCACCTCCGTGTGATTAGCAAGCTGTAGTTCCCCGAAATCTGATTTGTCATCAACAGACCGGCACCCTCGTGTGATTATCGAGCCGATATTTTGCGTGGTTAGCCATCAGTTCTCACGTGGCCGGCAGTTCGGTGCGGTTATGTTGTGTGGGGCGAAGAAAAGCCAATCACCATCTCACGTGGCCGGCAGGCTAGTGTTTCCGTGTGGGCAGTGGTTCATTCATGTCGGTTGTAAACCATTCATTGACTTTCAAAGGTCTTCCGCATGGGTAGTAGTTCATTATTTGGCGGATAGGTAATAGGGGGACGCCGCAACCAGCATCATCGCAAAGCCAGCAAGCAGTTCTGCAGTTTGACAGTTCAGCAATTCCACAGTTCCGCGGTTCAGTAGTTCAGTAGTTTTTACATACAGGTCGGCTGTTTTACTACAACCTGCCTATTCAAACCAATGCCGTGTGTCAGCACATTGTCACATGGTCATAATCAACGCGTTCAATAAGAACAAGCGTTTAGCAAGTAGAGCCTTTAATTCTGTGCAGAATAGGTCATGGTACCCTCTGAATGAAAACGTATGCAGAAGGTTCTATGCCGTTCATGTAAGAAGTGCGTCAAGCGGTTAGGGCTCAAGGCATAATGTTTTTCGGAGTATTATCCGTCAGAGGGAGTCATAATAATGACCGAAATTACCGCACCAAAGTCCCCGGTTACGGCTGAGCAGTTTGCGGACGAAATTCGTGAACAGTTGAAATATACGCAGGGTGTAACTGTCGAACAGGCAACCCCTGCCGATGTATATGTCGCCGCCTCTGCTGCTGTGCGCCGTCACCTTATGGATTCGTGGATGAAGACGCAGCAGGATATGGTCAATGGCAACACCAAGGCCGTTGGCTATCTGAGTGCAGAATTTCTTATGGGCAAGCAGTTGAGGAATGCGCTGCTCAGCAGCGGCCTGACTCAGCAGTTTGACGATGCTATTAGCATGCTGGGCTTTAACTATCAAGACGTTGTTGACGCTGAATATGAGCCGGCCCTCGGTAACGGTGGTTTGGGACGTCTCGCCGCCTGCTTTATTGATTCGTTGGCCTCGCTGGGTGTGCCTGCATTTGGCTATGGCATCCAGTACAAATACGGTATTTTCAAGCAGGAGTTCGACGACCAGGGTCGCCAGGTGGAGAAGCCTGAATACTGGCTCGCTAACGAGGAGCCGTGGGGTCACGTTGACTACAACCGCTCGCAGCGCGTTACCTTCGGTGGCTACGTTGCCACTGAGAACGGTAAGCGTGTGTGGCATCCGGCTACTGCGGTACGCGCTGTACCTGTCGACTATATGGTGCCCGGCTACGCTTCCGGTCGTGTGAATACGCTGCGCCTGTGGAGCGCCAAGAGCTACGACGAGTTTGACCTGCTTACCTTTAACAATTCTGACTATCTCAATGCTGTTCGCCCGCAGATTGATGCCGAAAACATTTCCAAGATCCTTTACCCGGAGGATTCCACTCCGCAGGGTAAGTCTCTGCGTCTGCAACAGCAGTATTTCTTCGTTTCGGCATCTATTCACGATGCGATTCGCGTGTTCTACCCTGGTCAAGACAAGCCGGACTTGACTACTTTCCCGGATAAGATCACGTTCCAGCTCAACGATACGCATCCGGTAATCGGCATTCCTGAACTTATGCGTGTGTTGATTGACGAGTACGACTACGACTGGGATACTGCGTGGAGCATCACCACTCGTACCTTCAACTACACATGCCACACGCTGTTGCCGGAAGCTCTGGAAGTATGGCCTGCACGACTGATTAACGAGCTGCTGCCGCGCCATATGGAGATCATCAATCAGATCAACGATCACTTCCTCAACGAGCTGTCTGGCAAGACTGGCGACCACGAGAAGATCGAACGTATGCGCATCGTCACTCAGGGCGATGATCCGCAGGTGCGTATGGCTTACCTCGCTGTAGCGGGCGGCTCACATGTTAATGGTGTGGCTGAGTTGCATTCGCAGCTGCTCAGGGACATCACACTGAAGGATTTCTCTGACCTGTATGGTGAGAAGTTCACCAATGTGACCAACGGTGTGACGCCTCGTCGCTTTATCAAGCTTGCTAACCCGCGCCTGTCTGATCTCATTTCCGAAGGTTTGGGTACCGACAAGTGGCTGAGTGATCTTGAACTGCTTAAGGGTCTTGAACCACTCGCTCAGGACGACGAGTTCGTTAAGAAGTTTGCTGAAGTCAAGCACGCCAACAAGGTAGATTTTGCCAACTACGCCAAGCGTGAATTCGGCTTCGATATGAATCCGGATACAATGTTCAACTCGATGATCAAGCGTCTGCACGAGTACAAGCGTCAGAGCTTGAAGATCCTCGCGTTGATTGCGCGTTATGCGGATATTAAGAACGGCAACATGTCGCCTGACGATGTGCTTCCGCGCACTGTGATTTTCGGCGCCAAGTCCGCACCGGGCTATTACATGGCCAAGCTCACCATCCAGCTGATTAACAACGTGGCTCGCGTGGTGAACAATGATCCGGATGTTAAGGGCACACTCAACGTGTACTTCCCGTGGAACTACAACGTGCGCCTTGCTCAGCACCTTATTCCGGCCACTGATCTTGACGAGCAGATCTCGCAAGCCGGTAAGGAAGCTTCCGGCACTGGCAACATGAAGTTTGCTCTTAACGGTGCAGTGACTGTCGGCACGCTTGACGGTGCGAATGTAGAGATTCGCGACCGCGTTGGTCATGAGAACTTCTTCCTGTTCGGTATGACCGTCGATCAGGTGGAAGAGCTTTACGCGCAGGGTTACAATTCAGCTGCTTACTACGAGTCCAATCCGCGTCTCAAGCAGGCCATCGACATGATTTCTGCCGGCACTTTCTCCAACGGCGACCGCGACACCTTTGCTCCGCTTGTTACTGACTGGCTGACTAAGGATTACTTCATGACGCTGGCTGACTTTGATTCGTACACCGCGATTCAGGGTGAGATCGAAGACCTTTACCGTACGCCGCTTGAATGGCACCGTAAGGCGCTGATTAACGTGGCGAACTCCGGTTACTTCAGCTCTGATCGTTCGATTCAGGATTATTTGGATCGTATTTGGATGACCGGTTCGATGGATGCCTGAGTCAGAATCAGTGCATCGTTCATTTACGGCACTCATATGAGTGGCTTAATGGACGTTTGAACAGTGTTTATACAAGGCCCATGCTGGTTTTCCAGTGTGGGCCTTCTGTGTATTGCGCATATTGCAACAAAGCAAATTGCCCCCATTTTCGTGTTCGAAAAATGGGGGCAATTTCGCTGCTCATACCTCAACGAGATATGGGCAGTGTGATGACGGTATCGTAACCGTCTAAACGATTGGAATCAGGCTTCAGCATCTGCAGAGGCTTCAGGTTCAGTCTCAGCAGTGTCATCAGCGGCAACAGCCGGGGTATCGGTCTCCTTAGCAAGGCCAAGATCTACCGGCGAAGAGCTGTTTTCCCACGGCTCCTCCCATGGGTCATAATCAGGATTCTGCTGCTTGTAGATGTATAGACCAACAACAGCGGCGAGCAAAGCGCCGAAGAGCAATGCGAAGAACTTCCAACCGTTAGACTTACGTTCCATAACGGCCTCCTTTCCCGTACGTGTGGCCTGCTCATCCAAGCCAACTCGATAACCATAATAGTTCGATGTTTGTAACGGTTGAGTAGAATTCCAAGCATCGTGAGTTTTCTATTAACTAGACATAG
>CAYQJZ010000032.1:0-21593 GCA_964417995.1 uncultured Bifidobacterium sp. | reverse complement strand
CGCGCGCCCGTAATCCGGAGGCGTTTTTCCCGGCGAATCTTATTGAAACTGGCGGTCATAATATTGCGGTGGAGTTGGCTGATAAGCATAATCTTGCCAATTATGACCGGGCTGATTTTGTTCGCGATCTTGCTCATTTTTACGACGAGTTAGGCTATCTGCACCCGTTCAAAGGTGGCAATGCGATGACATTGCGTATTTTTGTTTCTCGTCTAGCGCATGATGCGGGGTGGGATCTTGATTGGGGTCCGATTACTCGTGATATGTACCGTGCGGCGAAACGTGCTGCGTATCTTGGCGATGTGACTGGTTTTGAACGTATGTTTGACCAGATTGTGCGCCCGGCGAATCCGACGCGTGTGTTTCTTATTGCCGGGTGGGATCAGGGTCCTGCACACTGAGTGCCGTGGTTGCCTGGGTAGTGTTGCTACCGTTATTGGTTAAGTACAGGCGTAGTACGGCTGTTAAATCAGTTGTTGAGTTGATCGTATTCAATTAGTGGGTCTACGAGTCTTCGAGTACATCACGGTCGTTAATAGACGGCAGCAGTTTCGGCTACACCCATATGCAAGTAGGCCAGAGTTCGCACCCGCGAAGATAACACTGACCGATTCAGTTATGCCCATACGAGACTAGTCCAAAGACGGCGACACCATAGCTGCGTACCACCCTTTGAATGTGATGAGATTACGGGTTGCCTGGCGTATACAAGAAAGGCCAGATGGCTCGTTCCACCAGGTCGCGCAGCTGTACCATCCGTACCATCATACGATCGCCTCTTTATTGAGCGCTGTATTGGCGGATTGTAGATCATTGATAGATGCCGTCGTATTAGCAGTCGTATGGTTGACATCGCCGAGATGATGCTGAGTGTAGTCGTCAGCATGAGCGTCAGTCTTGTCAAACTCGCCCGCATCGGCACGGTTAACAATATCTAACGTTGCAGCAACAAGATTTGAATCCAGTGCATTCAACCAGTGGATGCGTGGATCTCGACCAAACCAGCCCATCTGTTTGCGAGCCAACCGTTTGGTTTTCTGCGCAATGTCAGAGAAAGCCTCGTCGGCATTCCACCGGCCGTCAAGCATGTCAATAATCTGCTGGTATCCCAGCGCACGCGAGGCGGTTGTCCCCAGATGTGAGCGCAGGCGGCGTACCTCATCAACAAATCCAGCATCACGCATATTGGCTGTACGAATGTCAATTCGACGGTCTAATTCCTCGCGTGGCAGGTCAAGACCGATCTGCACAGCAGGAATCACATACTGGTAACGCGGCAAATTAGCTGAATACGGGCGGCCCGTTATTTCAATAACCTCTAAAGCGCGGATTGTGCGCCGCGGGTTGCGAGCATCCATATGCGCAGCGGCCTGCGGATCACGAGCTTTGAGCTCGTCAAATAAAGCGCCAGCCCCCTCTACTTCTGCACGATGTTCAAGACGGGCACGGATCTGCGGATCAGTACCCGGAAAAGTGATGTTGTCGATGGCAGCACGCGCATACAATCCGGAACCGCCGACAAGAATAGGACGCACGCCGCGCATCTGTAATTCACTGATACTGTTACGTGCCAACTCTTGGAATCGAGCAACACTCATCGCTTCATCTGGGTCAATGATGTCGATAAGGTGATGTGGTACAGCAGCTCGTTCCTCATCACTGGGCTTGGCTGCACCAATATCCATTCCGCGATACATCTGGTAAGCGTCGGCATTGATAATCTCTGCTTCTTCGCCACGTTCTTTTAACGCGCGAGCAAGTGCAATACCTAAGCCGGTTTTCCCAGATGCTGTTGGACCAACAATCGACACCACATGTGGTACAGGTGGCTCGACTGTTGTAGTCGCGGAATGGTCAGTGGCGCACATGGTAGGTCTGCCCGGCCTGTGGATCAGGATCAGCAATGAGGTTATGGCGTGCGGCATGAGTAACCGTAGCCGTAACGAAGTCGCCAATTTGTGGCATTGGTTCACCCTCAGGTACGCCAACATGAACGAGTACGCCAGTGCGTTCACGACCGGTGACGCGATGCGTGGCAGCATCTTTTTTCCCTTGCGAACCGGTGATCATCACTTCAACGTCACGGCCTTCAAATTTGTTCATTTCCTCTTGCGTGATACGTTCTTGCACAGTAACAAGTCGTTCAAAACGATCCTGCACTACGTCTTTGGGTACCTGTTCCATCGTGGCGGCAGGAGTGCCAGGACGCGGCGAGTATTCAAAAGTGAATGCCGATGAGAATCGTGCCTGTTCAACAATGTTCAGAGTCTCGTTGAAATCTTCTTCCGTTTCTGTTGGGAAACCGACGATAATATCAGTGGAAATTTGCGCATCCGGCATAGCGTCACGCACTTTGTTAAGAATGTCCATAAACCGTCGCGTGCGGTAAGAACGGCGCATGGCGCGCAGAATACGGTCAGAACCTGACTGCAACGGCATATGCAATTGGTGCATAACATTGGGTGTTTCTGCCATTGCAGCAATCACATCGTCGGTAAATGCGGCCGGATGCGGTGAAGTGAAACGTACACGTTCCAATCCGTCAATAGTGCCGCAAGCGCGCAGCAGTTTTGAAAACGCGTAGCGGTCGCCGATACCATAACCGAACGAGTTTACGTTCTGTCCGAGCAATGTTACTTCTTTGGCTCCAGCGTCCACGCAAGCGCGAATTTCATCAAGAATATCGCCGGGTCGACGATCCTTTTCTCGACCGCGCGTAGTTGGCACAATACAAAAAGTGCAGGTGTTGTTACAGCCCACCGAAATTGACACCCAGCTGGAGACTCGGGATGCACGAACAGCAGGCAGCTGACTCGGGAAGTAGTCAAGCTTATCGGCTACTTCAATCTGCGGTTTACCGGTTTCGCGATTACGATCCAACAACTGCGGTAGCGAGCCAATATTCTTGGTACCGAATACGGCTGATACCCACGGTGCACGCTGAGCTATTTTCTCACGATCAAGCTGAGCCATACACCCGCCAACAGCAATCTGTAAGCGTGGATTGCGACGCGTTAATTCAGCCCACAATCCCACAGTGCCATACATGCGTTCGGCTGCATTCTCTCGTACTGCACACGTGTTAAGAATGATGAGATCAACATCTTTGTCTGCGATTTGCTGTTCGGTAGCAGGCACATAACCGTCCGCCTCTAACACACCAGCAATGCGTTCGGAATCATGCGCATTCATCTGGCAGCCTAATGTGCGAATCTCGTACACGCCTTTGCCCCGTTCTCCTGCGACTACACGTCCGTCGCTGAGATCAGCTGTTTTTGAGGCGCGTTCGGCATCGGTCATCATCTCTTCGTTCATAAGTGTTTATGCTAACCGAGGCGGCGGATTGCCCATCATATTGTTGGACACATATTTTTTCGCGTAATATACACAGCATTCTTCCAGAGAAGATACTGGCAACAGTTATGATATGGAATCGTGATACTTGACCGCCACAGCCGACTCAAAACTTCCGATCTTGAAGCTCAACTTAAATCCGTTGATCTCAATTCGAACCAGTTCCCAGTGGAGGAAGTCACTGAATTCGTTAATCTCATGCAGGTTTATGAAGGGGCCATGTACGAGCTCAGCACCAAGTTGGAAGTTCTCGACGAAGAGTTCCAGGTGCGCTTTGAACACAACCCTGTTCACCATATCGAAAGGCGACTCAAATCAATTACGTCGATTCTAGGGAAACTCAAACGCCGTAATTTACCACTGAATGTTGCGTCAATTCGCGATAATCTCTTCGATGTTGCTGGTATTCGTGTGGTGTGTAATTACCGCGACGACGTGTATTCCGTGTCGAATTATCTGTCTGCGCAATCCGATATTCAAGTATTGCGCGTTAAGGATTACATTAAAAATCCTAAGCAGAACGGTTACCGTAGTTTGCATGTTATTTATGCAGTGCCAGTGTTCTTGTCTTCCGGTGCACATTACACGCCTGTAGAAGTGCAATTCCGTACTATCGCCATGGACTATTGGGCAAGCCTTGAGCATGCGTTGCGTTATAAATCCGATCTACCGGATGCTAAGCTCAGTGAGCATTCACAAACGCTGCTTGATTGTGCGCGATCATTGCAAAATATTGAGGTGCAAATGCAGAATATTCACCGCGATATTAATGGTGCTCCGCAAGCAGAAGAAGCACCACGTACTTGACGTTAAAACGGTCATTTACATACTCTGTGCCTGTTATTTCATCATGGTGTTTACTGTTGTGTGATTTTTTGCTGTGCTACGGGTGAATCGTTGTGCTTTCAGCGATACCGTCCCGTAAGATGGGTGCCACATGATCGAACAGTAAACACCAATGAAGGAGCAGTAATGGCATACGGCCAACAGCCGCAGCGAGGCAACGGATATAACCAACAGTACTCATATCAGCAGGCATCTTATTCTTACGCCCCTAATGGCAGTGCCACTATTGACGCACAAACAGCCTACAGTTACGAGCAAGCTCGACGCGTTTCAGTTGCCAAAGCATACGGCGAAATGACTACTGGTTTGATTATCACCGCCACTGTTGCTCTACTTGCTCAAATGAGCGGCGCTTATGTAGCGCTTATTCAAGCTACCGGTCTAATCGGCTTCTTCTTGTTCGCTATTGTGCAGGTAGGTCTTGCCATTTACCTCAGTGCGCGCATTATGTCGATTAAAACTGGTACCGCGCGCGCAATGTTTTATATTTATGCGGCGTTAATGGGATTCACGTTGAGTTCTATTTTCCTGGTTTACGATATAGGTTCGATTGTTCTCACACTGGGATTATGCGCTGTTTTCTTCTTTGTACTCACCATGTTTGGTTTAACCACCAAAATCAATATGCTCAAAGCAGGTCCGATTCTTATGATCGGACTGGTTGTGTTGATCGTGTCTGAACTGGTACTGATGTTCCTGTTCCCCGGTGACACTGCTTTGATGATGGTGTCTGCAATTGGACTGGTGCTATTTGCAGCGATGACTGTTTATGATGCGCAGCAAACCCGCGCGATTTTTGATCGTTACTCCACACAAGGCCCTGAAATGATCAAGAAGGTGTCGATTATTTGCGCACTGAGCTTGTACCTTGATTTCGTCAACATGTTCTTGTACATCCTGCAATTGCTGAGCAATCATCGGGATTAGTCGTAGAACTATTTTGCGTTAGTACTAAAGCGCCAAGTCACTCTCATGTGCAACGCAGAACAAATTAAGCGGGATCTGCTAAATGGCGGATCCCGCTTTGTTATCGACTATGTGGCGGCAACTACTATTCAAGGACGTAAACAGCGTCACTGGTAGTCACTAGTGGCAATTCGGCGAACTTCTTGCCGTTGCTTCCTTGCAAACGAACATCGGGTGGCAGCCAAAATGTACCCGGCGACCCTTACGAAGCCACGCCACCCAAACGTTCAACACACACTCAACCCTTGCCCCTGTTGCACGAGGTCGAGGGTGGCGATGCTTTTCCACGATGACCACACAGAGACCTTTTCCCTGTTACACGGGTCGGGGGGCTGTCGTTTGGTATTCTTGCGAATGGGTTCGAGGAGCCCCGTATACGTGATCGAAGGGTCTGCCGGCGTATACACAGGAAAGAACGCTGTGATCCCCTCATCAAGCAGGCAGTAGACACCACGGAAGGACAGCTCAGGAAGGTGATTAAGCTTCGGCCAACTTCTCGCAAGGAACGACGATGGTCATAAAACTACTCGCCTTCTACGCGACAGGTGTGTATGCTGTTCGGTTCGTTGTCGATGAGCTGCATGGCCATAGTAGTGAGACTGCTCATTGAGCTTCACCCTCTTCTGTCTGAGATTCCAAGGCGCTCTACTCAAGCTCGCCCATCGTATAGGTCGCATAGCCTTCGTAACGATAACTTGCGTCGATACCCTTCATGTACACCTGCCGGTCGTCCACAGCATTTGTGAGCGCCGACTTAAGCAGAGCCTTTATCTCGGTGTCGCGAACGGGGCTGCGCTCCATCGCAAGAAGGTAATCCTCCTTGTCCACGAGGCTCCAGTCCACAACCTGCCAAATGCGTGTACTGCGGCCATTGCCCTCACGGAAGGGATGGGCCACGTTCATCTCGACATACTTCTCAATGATTTGGTCGAACGTAGACTGCGGCATTTTGTCGATGGCAGCAAGCGCCGCATCAAGGTACATCACCGGTGCAAAGCGAAAATTGCCCTTGGCGATGTTGACGTCGCGCATCTTCCCTGCGAAGTCGTAGACGTCCTGGAAGAGGTAGCCGTGAATCTTGGCAAGGCCTGCGAAGGTGCCCACCTCGAACGTGTCGAGTAGGCCACTCTCGAACAACTCAAGAGCGCGCTTCTTGGTAAGCAGCTCCTCCTCGAGGGCAAGTTCTGCCTCGTTCATAATCCCCAGCTTGTTATCCAGCACGAATGTCCTCCTGCGTGTACTAGAAGCTAGGCTCTCAAGAAACCGCCTTGAGCCCTATAGCGTTCACTGAACGGATCGTATTTACTTTCAAGCGCCCCCGAATCAATCACATCACCATTAGGCCTTTTGTCCCAGTGAAATGAATATCGACTCTGACGACAGTCCGCCCCGAGCAGTTGAAATCGTATTTGTCTTTCCAATCTTAGCAATCAGCTACTTCTGCACCCCAGGCAACACTTTCATAAACTCTGTTCTACGCAAGCTCCCATCGATCGACATAGCGCCTTCATGCCCCCCTACAAGCAGTGCGTAGCATCACCTGCCCGTCACGAAATGAGCCTGTTCCTTTCTCCGTTATGACTTCCCGAAGCTTGTATGACCGTTAGGTAGGCATCGCCATTGCTTTGTTCTTCTGCTAAAAATTGAAAGATTGAGTGAGAGGGGTTGTTCTCTCGGTAGTGTTCGTTTTGCGCATTTTGGGTTTGGTTGGTGGTGCCGGGTGTGGGTTTCAACCTGTTGTTTGCCTTGTTGCTGTCAAGTTTGGATATGTCGAGATATCGGCGTGTAGACCACTGGCTGGCGGTCACGTAACGGATACGAGCACACACGAGTATGAGAGCACTCCGCCCATCCGGAAAACTACCAACTAAACTCAAGGTGCACAAAAATTGGACGTTATCTCACTTCGCACATGCAACGCAGGAAAATAAAGTGGGATCCGCTATTTAGCGGATCCCACTTTGTTATTTCTCCAGCAAGACGATTGAATTATTTATAGATCGAATGTTTTGGTGACAACAGTGGTGTCGTCATCCCAAGACAACCATTCAGAAACTTCAATAGTTACCGATGAATCGTCAGAAAGCACGTAAGCGATAGTGACTGTTCCTGTAGCTCCCGACTGTACATCTGAATACTGCGAGTCTGAATCGTATCCGTCAGGATCATCCGTATAGAAAGCTTCATCCAACTCCTGTCCGTTCTGGAATGCTGTAGCCTCTACAGAGCCCATGAATGATGTACTTTCATCACTGTTATTTGTCCACTCGTATGTCACGATGACAGTATCGTCACCGTTATAGTCTGTATCACCTTGTTCTGCGGAAATGATGCTCACATAAACATCACCAACAGCACCTTCGCCTTCGAGTGTGTTATTGGAAGTATCACTGCTGTCTGAATCAGAAGACTGCGATGTTGCATCACCAAATACATCGTCTATAGCATCGCTGGCTGCTTGCTGCATTACCAGCGTGATCACCAGCGACAATACTGACAGAATCGTGGCGATAATGGCGACTACTTTACCGGTCTTTTTGCCACGCAGTGTGCCAACAAGGCCAATAATTGACAGCACTAAAGCCACTAAGCCAATAATGAAAGCGAAGTTATTAATAATCAGAATGAAGCTCAGTGCAAAAGCAATAGCGCCAAATACCAGACCGATAATACCGCAGATGGTGATGCCGGATGGTTGATTGTCGTGCCTGCGGCTTTTCCTTGGCTGTACGTGCGATGAATGTGCGGAATGTGTCATAGGAATCCTTCTTTCCTCTTACTTTGTGAGCCAGGCTCATGCCAGCGCAGAACATTGTCCCCCCCCATTGACAGAACGGGGGTTGAGTGTGTTCTCGTGAGCGTTGCAACTGTCATGAGAAAACACTGTTGTGCACCACAATGGACTGACCAGGCAAGTCGCATTATTGACATTTCACACGCTACGAGAAATCACCATTGATCGACAGTGGACGAACGGCCATTCTTTAATGTCTGATCGGGCAGACATGCAGTGAACCGTTGGTCAATAACATCCACGCGTGTAACGCCGATAATGGTGGATATGACCAGTCGCTATTCATACCAGCCGCCCGCCGGTACCACGAGCACGGTGAACTCAACACGTTTAGCGAGTTCCGCTCCTCATGATGATGAAGTACCAGTGCGTACCCGGTTGTGGTGCACTATCGTGATGGTGCCGTTGGCAAGTTTTATGTGTGTTCTTCAAACATCTTTTGCTGCACAGAGTTGTTCAGTCGATAGTCCGCTCTATTTGTGGTACATTCTCGCGGTGCTTACTGGCATGGCAGCTGGTTTTCTACTGCTGGCACGTTCCGGGCATCCTCAAGTTACTTTCTGGCTCGCATGTACTGTGGTTGTTATTTTCCCGTTTGATTCACTTATTGCGCTGATGGCTAGTACATCGTTGTTAGCTCGGCGGTCGAGTCAGGCGATGACTATTCGTACTGTTGTTGTCACTGCTATTGTTGCCGTGTTTTCGCAGCTACGGGATGCGTTGAATCCAGCTGAGGCATCAGTGTGGCATACGATTTTTGCTCGCCCTAATACTGGTGGAGATACTGGTGTGCCTATTGAAATGCTTGCCAGTGAATCAACGATTATTATCACTGCTATTGTCACGGCACTTGTAGAAACGGCTATAGCTACGCTGTTGGGGTTGCATATTCGTTCCCAAGCTGTAGTGCGTGCTGCGAACGCCAAAGCTGATGCAGCTGCTAATCAAGCGCAAACGTTGCGATTTGATTTGAATAATCAGCAACTTGCTGATGCTATTGCTGCCGAGGCACACGATACTTTGGCTCATTCACTGTCTTTGATTGCTCTTAATGCGAGTGCGCTTCAAGCAGAATCTGAGAAGCTTACTGGCGCTGATAATCGTTCAACAGAGTACATTACTCATCAGTCTCAGGCTATTGCTGAACAGGCGAAGCAGATTCGACGTCAGGCTGCAGGTGCGTTAGACGAGGCTCACAGCATTATTGATATGTTGCGGCACCCGGAACAGGCGCGTATTCATCTTGCACCAGATGATGACACTGCGTTGACACGAGAATCGCTGAGTTCGTTGATTTCTGATGCGCGTGTTGCGGGTATGACTGTGGATACATGGATTGATATTCGTCAGCTTAGTGAGCTGGATGAGAATATTGGCAAAATTGCTTATCGTGCTATCCAGGAAGGCTTGACTAATGCGAGGCGTCATGCGTTGGGCACGCCAATCTCGCTTGAGGTGAGTGCAGCTCCTGAGAAGGGTGTGCATATTCATTTAAGTAATCCAACTGCTGACTGGAATGCAGTTCATGCTGCTGATGAGACGTCAGCAGGTTCTCAAGAATCACCAACCGCACAATATGATGTTGATGGCGATGCTGCTACGACACCGTTGACTGTGTCTTCAGCACACAACACGGATACCACGCAGCATATGGGTACAGGATTACAGGGTATTACTGCGCGGACACGTTCGGTTGGTGGCACCTGTACGTATGGTCACGACGATCGTAATCTTTTCCATCTTGACGTAGTATTACCGTGGATGACATCCCCCGCATATGGCGGTTCCTATACCAATAATCGTGGCTGAATATTCCTGCGCATTTGTACAGTGCACAGACAGAAGATCGTCAGCTGTCACGCCCAACCATTTAGGATGGAACGGTGGACACTAGTAATACACAACCCATCACGGTGAGCGTGGTGGATGACGATCCGATGATCTGCCAGACATTGCGACTGATACTCACTAATTGTTCTGATGGGCGTATCAATGTTGTGTCTACTTCCACTGATGGCGTTCAGGCTATACGCCGTGCCGAGAATGAACATCCCGATGTGGTGTTGATGGATATTGCTATGCCTGGGATTGATGGTATTGAAGCGACAGCACAGTTGCGTTCTCTTCATCCTGCACCGCATGTGCTGATTCTTACCTCGCTCAGTCCGGGTAATACGGTTGAGCGAGCTGTTGAGGCTGGTGCAGAAGGGTTTGTGTCGAAAACTGATGCGCCAGATGAGATTATTCAGCGTGTGTTGGGCGTCTGTCAGGGGGCACCGCAGTTTAATACGACGAGTCAGCGTCAACTGATCGGTGATTTGAATCGTCATCGACCACAGTCACGTCGGGATGAAGCGCGTGCTTTGTTGGATTCATTATCTGAGCGCGAGCGTGAAACGGTGATTCTTGCTGCTGAGGGGTACACTAATGCGGAAATTGCGCAGCGTATGTTCATTTCGGAACGTACAACTAAAGCGCATTTGTCGGCAGCTGCAGACAAGTTGTGCATGAGTCGTGTACAGATGGCGCGTCTTGTTGAACGTGCCGATTTGCCTGCACAGTTATGACGTTGTTATAACGTCGGTATTGGTATGGTGTCGGTTACTTATCAATGTCTGTGGAGTTGGTATCTGCAGTGTTTATGGACTGCCGCCACGTGCGATATTCAGCAGCTTTGGCTTGCCAATATTCGCGGTCAACATCGGTGATTTCTCGCACAACACGGCAGGGGTTGCCTACAGCAACAGAATGCGACGGAATATCTTTGGAAACAACAGAGCCGGCACCGATAACCACGTCATCACCAATGGTGACGCCGGGGCAGACAACAACATTGCCACCAAACCACACGCTGTTACCGATAGTAATTGGTAAGCCGCCTTCCATCTGGGCGTTGCGTACTTCGGCGTCAATTGGATGATAGGGCGTGTACAGGCTGACGCGAGGGCCGAAGAATACGTTGTCGCCGATGGTGATTGGTGCTACGTCGAGAAAAATACAGTCCATGTTGGCGTAGAAGTTTTTGCCGATACGCGTGTTGGAGCCGTAATCGCAGTTGAACGGTGCTTCGAGGAACGAGCCCTCCCCTAGTTCGGCGAATAGCTCGTGGAAAAGTTCCATACGACGGTCGAGAGCATCGTAGGGAGCAGTATTGATCTCGTAAACGAGGCGGCGTTTGCGCATATTCTCGGCGGCGAGTTGTGGATCGTTGGCAATGTACAGTACGCCGTTAAGCATACGTTCTTTTTCGCAGGTGTATGTGTGTTCCATGAGGAATATCGAACACTATTCTGCTGGCCAACACGCCGATTTACTTATTTTCGGCAAGAAATAATTGCGTTGGCCGTTAAACACAAAAATGGGCCTTTAGCTTTGAAAATTCTTGTTGGCTGCCCACCTCTGATGGACAGCCAACAGGCAATAATTAACTACGCAATCAAGCGATATTAGGCTGTGCGACGTGCCCGCAGGTAACGGCGTACCAGTAATACTTCACTGCCTGCTAATAGCACACCAATAGCCGCATCAATACCGATTGCTACCAGCGTCCATGTTTCAATACTGGAATCAACTTCACCATCCTCGTATGCCCAACTGTTCACTACGGTATACAGAATGTATCGGCTCGCTTCACGCATGTATTGCACAATGCTTGCGTCACTGGTGTCTTGTGGCACGTTTGGACCGGAATCATAGGTGGATAGCATTGCGTTCACACCGTTGGTGAGCGCCGCATCGGCATTCATGAACCCGTGGCCGTTGTCGCGGAAGTAGTCGGAGATTGTCATGCCGTCAAATCCCCATTCGTCGCGGAGAACGGTTTTAAGAAGATAAAAAGGCACTGTTTTGTCGTTTTTCTAGCAAATCCTGCAGCAGCAATTATTCACACCAGTTATTTAGTGAGATAACGAATCAATATAGTGGGCAAATACTTGACGGAAAGCAGTACGACGTGGGCGACTGATCAGCAAACGATCCCCATTGGCCATGCATGCCTGATGGTTTTCAACAAGATCGATATGAGCCATATTGACCAAATACCCTGAGTTAATACGAAAGAAATGCCTGTAATTAGTGAATCGTTCTTCTAATTTAGCCAGTGAACACACCACTTGCTGATTGCCTGTCATCATGTGTAGAACGGTACGGTGACGGTAGCTCGACGCGTAAAGAATTTCATCAGCTCGAACTCGGCGTTCTTTACCACCTGACATAATTCTTACGATATTGATGCTTCCTCTTTTTCGAGAGGCCAGGCAGCGTGTCATTGTGTGAGAAAACTGGTAATAGGTGGGCGGTTTGAGGATATACGACAAGGCACCAACCTCGTATCCGCCCATTACTTGACCGTCTGAGAAGGCTACGTAAATAACATCGACAGCTTGATCAACGTCACGAATACGTCGCATTAATTTAACACCGTCAATACCTTCTAAACCTGTATCGACGATAAGAACGTCGTAACGTGCGTCATACTTGGTCAAGAAAAGTTGCAGAATCCTCGTGAACACTCAGTTCGATGTGCTCACTGTGATCGTCCGCGTAGCAGCGAACAAGGTCAGACAGTAATTGTTGGCAGACCGGAGCGTTGTCAACTATGGCAATACGGTGGTGCATGGGTACCTCGTCATACTCGCGTTGAGCACTGCCCTACCGTCATAGGTATACGCACCCGGCCTGATCTACTTTTTGCTGTCTGTGCTTGTTATTTCGTCATCAGATTGCGTAACACAAACTGGAGGATACCGCCGTTTCGGTAGTAGTCGGCTTCACCGGGAGTGTCGATACGTACCACAGCGTCGAATACCACGCTGCTACCGTCAGCACGCGTAGCGGTGACCTTCACTGTTTTGGGTGTGAGTCCCGCATTGAGCTTTTCAACGCCTTCGATGTCGTAGATTTCAGTACCATCAAGACCGAGAGACGTGGAGGATTCCCCGTCTGGGAACTGCAACGGTAAAACACCCATGCCGATAAGATTCGACCGGTGAATGCGTTCAAAACTTTCAGTGATCACTGCTTTGACGCCGAGCATCATTGTGCCTTTGGCTGCCCAGTCACGTGACGAACCGGTGCCGTATTCCTTGCCTGCCAACACAACAAGAGGCACATTATGCTCGCGATAATTGCATGATGCTTCGTAAATTGTGGTTGGCTTGTTGTCAAGAAAATCATAAGTAAACCCGCCCGGTGTGACATCTTCTCCTACAGAAGCGAGTAGCTGGTTGCGCAGGCGAATGTTGCCGAAAGTACCACGTACCATCACTTCATGGTTGCCGCGGCGTGAACCGTACGAGTTGAAATCTTTGGGTTCCACACCATGCTCGGTCAAGTATCGGCCGGCTGGACTGTCAGCTTTGAAAGCTCCTGCTGGTGAAATGTGATCGGTGGTTACCGAGTCTCCCAACAGTGCAAGCACGCGTGCACCGTGAATGTCAGAAACTGGTTCAGGTTCAGCATTCATACCATCGAAGAAGGTTTGACGGCGCACATAAGTGGATGCCTCATCCCAGGCAAACAGGTCCCCTTCGGGCACGTCGAGTCCACGCCAACGACTGTCACCGTCGAAAACGGACGCATAATCCTTGAGGAACATGTCACGACTGACTGTGCCGTTAACTACGGCTTCAACCTCAGCATTGGTGGGCCAAATATCTTTAAGGAATATCTCATTGCCATCCAGATCGACGCCAAGTGGCTGGGTGGCAAAATCAAAGTCCATGGTACCGGCAAGCGCATAGGCGATAACCAGTGGCGGGGAGGCCAGGTAGTTCATCTTGACGTCGGGGCTGATGCGGCCTTCAAAGTTACGATTACCGGACAGTACGGCCGTGACGGTTAGATCATTGGTGTTGATAGCGTCGGATATTTCTGGCAGTAGCGGACCAGAGTTGCCGATGCAAGTGGCGCAACCGTAGCCGACAAGCTGATAGCCGAGAGCATCAAGATCGTCTTGTAGGCCAGCAGCTTTGAGATAGTCGGTTACCACTTGTGAACCGGGTGCAAGCGAGGTTTTAACCCACGGTTTAGGTTTAAGACCTTTGGCAACCGCATTGCGAGCGATCAAACCGGCTGCGATCATGACGGAAGGGTTGGATGTGTTGGTGCAACTGGTGATTGAAGCAATAGCGACATCACCGTTTGTCAGGTCGAAATCCCCGCGAAAGTCTGTGCTGACTGGCACAGGTTCTTTGACGGTACGTTCAGTCTCGTACGCAGGCAGAGTGTTGTTAAAAGCTTGTTTGGCATTAGACAGTTCGATGCGGTCTTGTGGACGCTTAGGCCCTGCGATAGAAGGAACTACAGTGCTCAGATCAAGCTCAAGGTATTCCGAATAGGTTGGCTCTACGTAGTCAGGTGATGTAGTGTCACCCCACAGTTTGTTGGCCTTCGCGTACGCTTCAACAAGAGCGACTTGTTCATCACTGCGGCCGGTTAAACGTAGGTAGTCAAGGGTGACATCATCAATGGGGAAAATTCCACAGGTTGAACCGAATTCTGGCCCCATATTGCCAATAGTGGCACGGTTGGCAAGCGGAACGGAAGCAATACCGTCGCCGTAGAATTCTACGAATTTGCCGACCACTCCGTGACGGCGCAACATATCGGTGATAGTGAGCACTACGTCGGTAGCGGTAACACCTTCAGGAATTGATCCAGTGAGTTTAAAACCAACAACGCGGGGCACAAGCATGGAGATAGGCTGACCAAGCATAGCAGCTTCGGCTTCAATACCACCCACACCCCATCCAAGTACGCCGAGACCATTAACAGTAGTAGTGTGTGAGTCGGTGCCTACACAAGAATCAAGGTAGGCGAGTTCACGACCATCATTCAAACCGGAATCCTTGCGCATAACTACTTGCGCAAGATATTCGATGTTGACCTGATGGATAATGCCAGTTCCTGGCGGTACCACACGGAAGTTTTCAAACGCTTGCTGCCCCCAACGCAAGAACTGATAGCGTTCACGGTTGCGTTCGTATTCGATGTCCATGTTGCGTTCGATGGCATCGGCTACGCCGTAGCGGTCAATCTGTACGGAATGGTCGATGATCATATCGGACTGTACCTGAGGGTTGATTACCTGCGGGTCGCCGCCAAGTTGGCGTACAGCGTCGCGCATGGTGACCAGGTCAACAACGCAAGGTACGCCTGTGAAGTCTTGCATAACCACGCGGCTTGGGGTGAACTGGATTTCGTGGCTTGGTTCGGCGTTTGGATCCCAGTCGAGCAGGGCTTTGACGTGATCATCGGTAATATTGGCGCCGTCAATGTTGCGCACCAGATTTTCGACAAGAACCTTGAGTGAATACGGCAGATGGTCAATGCCGTCAAGGTCGGCGATTCGGTAGTAGTCAACCTGTTTGCCAGCGACGTTTAACGTTGTCAGTTGGTTATCGCGCACAGACATGATTCCTCCCAAGCGTTATTTGAGCGCCGTGGTCCGGCACTACCCGCCATTATCCGTGTTTAGCTTACCGGCTCGATTGGTTAACTCTGGCGTGTCGGATTGTCATATGAGACAATAAGCGTTTCCGTAACTGCGTATCAGGTGTGTCTTTAACTCGTGTAGAGAAACATGCTGTGAATTGAACGCTCTCCTTTAGCGCGCCCCCTTTTTTTCTTTTCCTAACCCTATTTTGTGTCTGTAAGGCGGGAAGCAGTTCATAACTGTAGATACGCTGTAACTGACTACAACGCATCACATATACCGGCGGCTATTAGGCGAGTTCTCCTTCTTCGTCTTCTGCTACACGCCGGCCTTCAATAAGCACCCACAAGCGTGGCACGATGTACAGGCATATCACAAAAATAATCACAGAAATCCATAGTGCGATCACTGTAGCCACCAGTATTCGACCCGTAGGCAGTTGCAACGCAAAGAATGTTGAAGTAAGCGGAATTACCATGCCTGCAATACCAGCTATAGCAAAACATGCCACGAGTATTCCACGCCACGAATGCAATGGTCGAGCCACACGAGCAAGAGTGAATACACCCATCACAAACAAAATAAACGCACAACTGGCACGCAAATCACTCAAATCCTCGTCCGATTCCAGTACATTCCAACTCATGATGGCGGGCAACACCCATGCCATTAACAACACCGATAACCCAGTTGCCACACCACCCGGTAATGCAAAACGCACAACACGTCTGAGGAAACCAGGCACATATCGGCGAGTATTCGGCACAAGAGCCAAAATGAATGCAGGTGCACCAATGGTTAACGCACCAATATAGGTAATATGCCTTGGCAGATAAGGATAAGGGATTTGCGTAAGCACCACACCAAGTGAAATCAACGCTGAATACACAGTTTTAACAAGAAACAAGCTGGCTACTCGTTCCATATTGGCCATAACCTGACGGCCACGCGCCACTACATCAGGCAAATGAGAAAAACGCGAATCAACAAGCACCACTTCTGCCACAGCCTTAGTAGCAGGAGCAGCATTACCCATAGCAATACCCAGATCAGCCTCTTTAATAGCAAGCGTATCGTTAACACCATCACCGGTCATAGCAACCACATGATTCTGCATATGCAATGCTTGAACAATAGCCTTCTTCTGATCAGGCAACACGCGCCCAAGCACATCAACATTCTCTAACACGCGAGCAAGCTCATGAATATCTTGCGGAAGATCACGCGCATCCATCGTTACCGGCTCACGATTACCAGTCAAATGCACCTTCGACGCAATAGCACCAACCGTAACAGGGTTATCTCCAGAAATAATGCGACAACGCACACCCTGATACCTAAACCATGTGAGAATCTCTTCAGCATCGTCACGCACACGTTCAGAACACAACACCAGCGCAACAGGCTGAGCCTGACCCAACAATTGCGGATTATCAGTAAACCACGACCAATCACGCAAGCTACTGCCAATATCACCACTGTTACTACTGTTACACGAATGCACAGCATCCGATAACGGACAAAACGCCACAAGCAAGACACGCTCTCCCACTCTTGCGTATCCGTTAACAGCATTTAACACATCGGTATACTTACCGTCCAAAGCGGAGAGAATAACTTCGGGCGCCCCCATATACCAAATACCACCCGGCACAGTGAACGACGCGGATTCACTATTCATCCTTGCAGCGCCAACAATGCCATCAGCACGTTCCGAATAAGCTACAGCACTCCATTTACGCGCTGATGAAAAAGGAATACGCACGTCAATACCGGCAGGTACAAAGCCCTTCTCCCCCAATGATTCAAGAATTGCTCGCCCAGTACCGTTCGGCTGCTCTTCGTAGGCCAAGTCATATAAGGCCTGCAATACTGTCTGCTTGTCAATATTGGATTGTTGAGCAACGCCCTGAGAGACGACGGCCTTGCCCCTGAGTAGAACAACGTCATCTAATTCAATACCACCACTGGTAATTGTTCCCGTTTTGTCAAGATTCAGACAGTCCACTCGAGCTAGTGTTTCCACCGATTCAATGTCTTGTACCAACGTGTTCTTGCGCGCAAGTCTGACAGCCGCAAGAGCGAAGTTCAACGAGGTGAGCAGCACAAGACCTTCAGGAATCATGCCAACAACTCCAGCGACCGCAGACACCACAGCTTGACGCCATTCGCCAGTAGCAATTGCTTCAGACCATCCGCCAACTGTTGTCATCTGAGACCATGTGAGCAGAATGCACAGCGGCACTACCAGAACAGCCATGAATTTAAGAATGGTGTTGATGCCTTTATTGAGATCAGAAACAACCTTTTTATACACTTTGGCCTGAGCAGTAAGTGTCGCAGCATAGCTGTGGTTACCTACTGCTTCGACTGTTACCAGCGCTATGCCAGAGACCGCAGTAGAGCCGGAATACACATGATCGTTGCTGTTTTTACGTATGGTTCGAGACTCGCCGGTGAGCATTGATTCGTCGAGTTCCAATCCCCAGCTGCGCACTACACATGCGTCAGCAGGAACCTGTTCTCCAGAACGAATCCACATGGTGTCACCTTGGACAATCTCATCATGTGACACTTCCACATCATGTCCGTCTCGGCGAACAAGATAATTCGACGCTACGAGAATTGATAGCTTGTCGAGTGCATGTTTGGCTTTGAGCTCGGTGATAATACCGATACCAGTGTTGATGATAATAACGAAACCGAATACTGCATCTCGCCACGAACCAGCGAGCAGCACCAACACCATTGCCGCCAGAATGATGCCATTGAACAGTGTGAATACGTTTGAACGAATAATCTCTTTAACAGAACGGGAACTTGTATCTTTAACGCGGTTGATTTGACCGGATTCGATACGTTGAACAACCTCAGCATGAGAAAGGCCATTTTGCTCAACATGCGGCATGGCTCGAGCTGATGAATTGGTGCTGTCAGCGGTCATGGCGTCCTCACACATAACTAGGAATTGTCCTGCACTACACATTATTGGGTACAAATATGCAGGTAGGTACATATCTACCTAGAGGTTTTCCATTCAACGAGCAAAAATATCGACTACTATTAGGCAAATCCGCAAAATATGAAGGAATCTTAGATCTCATGATCAGCACGTCTCAGCGTGTCTTGTGTCGTGTATTCCTCTAGCGTGTTCTACTTCATCTGCTGCTATATGACCATAGGTCATCCGTAACCATAGGCCACGTGTGTGACCGTCTGGTTATGCGTCACCCATGTCTGTTGTTACTATCACTGTTCTCTCATGTGGCTTGTCGTCGATAACAGTCATTACAGCATCATCAATCGGCGTTGCTTCCGTATCAGAATCGTCAACAACAAACGATGCCGCAAACAACGTCTCATCATCAGGTAAACGAACAGGGTTGATCATCACCACTGGAATACCTGCAGTACGTGCGTCATCGAGGGCGTCATCCCAACCCTGTGACGTGTCATCGGTGATATCAATCTGCGACACAATAATTATCGACACCTGACGGAACGCCATGTCTTGCACGCCATTTTGTGCAGCAACAGCAGGATCAGCAGTAGTTGACGTGGATACATATACAGCTTCCAAACCAGCATCATCAAATGTTTGTAAAAGCTCTGAGTCAGCATCCGTATCGTTGGCTGAACCAATAAAGCCGATCACCACATCACCGCGATCAAGACCGTCGAATGCTACTGCTGCCTCTTCTTCCTGCGTGTCACCTACAGCTTTTCCAGCAGGCGTACATCCAGCTAGTCCTACGCACGCAACAATGCAGCACAGAGCAGACGCAGTTCGACCGATCAACGAAGTCATTCTTTTATACTAACCACGACACTCCTATACAGCCCACTGCACTACCGAGTCAGAAGGCATACTGTCTCTACGTGATGAGTCATAGGGTAAATATCAAAGGCGTGAATGTCTGACACCTTATAGCCCAACGATATTAACGTGGCAACGTCGCGTGCCAGACTTGTTGGATCACACGCCACATAAATAACAGAACGAGCACCTGATTCAGCAATAGCATGGCATACCTTGGACCGGGCACCGGCACGCGGCGGATCAAGCACTACCACATCAGGTGTAGCCACAGCGTTCGGTATATGACGTAATGTTGCTGCTACATCACCACAGCGAGCATCAACAGTATTCAAACCATAAGTGCGCAAATTACGATGAGCATTATGCACGGCGCCTTTGGCGCCCTCGACACTTAGCATTCGCACACGCTCAGCAGAAAGCGTAGCCAATGGCACAGTAAACAATCCGGAACCAGAATATAAATCCCATATAACCGCCGACGATGCACCATTCAGTGCACCTCGCGTCAAGTCAAGAACATGCTGTACCAAAGCAATTGGTGCCTGACGGTGCATTTGCCAGAAGCCACCTGCGTCAACAGTGTAGGTAAATTCCTGCCCGTCAACCGGCACTACTTCGGTCAGTTGACGAGAGCCGTCTTGCAACTTGTCATCGACAAGAACAGCGTAGTTGTTATCAGTATTAAGCAGCGTAGACGACTTGATATTCGTATTCGCAGACGTCTTCTTTAGTTCAAGTTCGCCCTCAGCACGCTGGCTTTTAGACGTTTGAGCGGAAATAGTATTGGCATTCGTCGTGTCGGTCTGCTTGTACCGTGGCTCAGGCGCAGCAATGCGAATTCGTGCTCCAGGTGCAAAACCACCATTCCAAACATGGCACTCATTGGCAATGTTTAATAAATGCGTGCTTGCTAATGGCATCGTGTCGATAGGAACTCGCATATGTGTACCGCGGCGACGCATTGATGGACGACCATCATCGTTGGCAATCATCTCGATACGAGTACGCCAGTGCAATCCGCCAAGCTGTTCGTCACCAGTCATACGGTCGATGGGAACATCATCGAGAGTGATATGTCCCAAGCGTTCCATTTGTTCGCGAATTGTCGCAGTTTTCCACGCTAATTGTCCATCAAGGCTGACATGAATAAGGTCAGCACCGCCTGCTCCCCCGCCCATTGCCAGAGGTCCCGCCAGCGGCCATGGTGGACTAATACGGTTATCGCTGGCTTCCAGTACGTCAATCACTTCGCCGGTCCAGAACCGGTCGTCACGATCGTGTGGTTCATCAAGAACAATACGAACAAGCTCACCAGGAAGAGCGAAACGAATAAACACCACGCGACCGTCGATATGGCCGACGCAGCGCCCTTGATCAGCGTATCGTTCAACGCGAATCGTTGCTTCCACTGGCAGCTCCTTTATTCTTCTCGTCTGTGACTTTTTCTCGTATATGCACAGTGTTGTAGGTTTTGTCTCGGTTGTTTGTGTTGGCTATTTATGCTGGTTGTTTACATTGGCTGCTTGTCGATACTCGTTGGCATTGCTAACGCGGTTTATTCGTTTGTTACTTGTGCTCGACAGTATTACTGGCAAAATTGTCAACAGTACTGTCAGCTTGAGCAGAGCGCATCATTTTATGACGATGCATTGGTGTGGCAATAATCAAGTACGATACCCAAATAGCCAACGCCCAAAATGGAATACCCATCAGTAATCGTGCCGTACCTAATAAAGCCACATTATTCGTTAAATACAATGGCACTTGAACAAGTAGACGCAGAGCGAATACACCAATCCATAACGCAGTAATGATCATATAAGCACGTTTCAACGCTTTATCGCTCATCCAATCGTTGAACCATTTTTTAAAATTCTCCGTGGGCAAGGTTCTAATAAATTCAATAGCCAGCCCCAGTCCAGGAACATGCGCAATCAGCGTGATACTCAATAGCACGATGTAAAACGCATTGGTAAGGAAACCAAACATATAGTAATTACGTGCCTCATGACTTTGCCAGGCCCAAATTAAGCAGATAGCAACAGCGATCATGCCGCTCAGTGCCCCCATTACCGATTGGCGTTGACAAAGCCGGACAATAATTTGAACGACGGCAAGAATAGCGGAAACAATAATCGTTAATTCAAGGTTGCTCGTTATAACAAACAGTGCCACAAACACTACGCCCGGTAGCATCGATTCAACAACGCCGCGGGGACCACCAATAGCGTCAATAACGGAAAAATCTTCGCTTTCCCCTGCGTCAACCAGTGATGCAAATCCGGTGCGTTTGTTTTCTTGGCTCACTGCTGCTACCTCTTTCTCCACGCACGCTACACCACCCGTTATGCTATCGCAGACCTGATACTGCTATTACC
>CAYQJZ010000031.1:11551-21667 GCA_964417995.1 uncultured Bifidobacterium sp. | reverse complement strand
CAGCCTCTTACATAAATGTGTATCCACGCTGGGCTAACAGAACCTTGTTCTATAAGCCGCCTGTTCACCATGATGTTGAGTGGTGCAGCTTTTGCCTAAACGATTCTCTCGCCTCCTACTGTGCTGGTCTGCCTTTCCAGCATGGCGCAATTTCTTGCACTGTAGAACCTCTGGCCCTTCTGTGTTGGCGCCGATAGCGTCCGACTGGAGAATTGCGCCCCCTAGCCTCACTGTAGTGCTGGTCTGTTTTGCTGTTCCGTGCCATTGTTCTCTCACACACGGGGCATCTAACCGTCACTATCAACAACACACTGGCAGCAGATAATTGTGCTCTCGCACACAGAGCAATTAACTGCCATTTATCCCACACGTTGAAACACAACGATTGGATTATGTCCTCGCATATAGAGCGTTTAACAGTATTCATAACTCGTTATGCGACCATGAGAAACTATGAAAGGGTCTCAGACTATCCCTGATCCAGGAAAACCATTAAAACCATCGGCTTATAGGACAAACCATCAACACATTCTGACCGGGTACAAAAGTTAAACCAACCCAACTTTCAGAGCATACTTGGCCTATAGCCCGCATATTTACAAGACTAAAACAGCACTAATACTGAAAACCACCAACACATCCGGGGCCTACAGACCGGATTTTATGTCTTAAGCGCACCCATTATTGAAAAAGCAGGACGCTGATTTTGGCTGGACCTATGATGCTTGGCTTATCGGCATTCGTTCACCCTCACCAATGAGTGCCTCTAACAAAGCGCTAGCCTCAATCGACACAAAAACGCTGAATCACCGCTTATCAACAATGACCGCATAGGTGGGTTCTAGTCCTTCACCAACAGGAGCTTCGACTACACGAGGATTCATTCCCCCATATTTGCTGATCTCTTTGGCAGCCTTATCAATCTCTGCTTGTGCTGAACGCCCTTTCAATGCAATCAACGAACCTTGATGCCTAAGCAAGGGTAACGTCCAGCCAGACAACTTGGTCATTGGAGCTACAGCACGACATGTAACAACAGCGAAAGGGTGTAGTTGATCAACCTGTTCTATATACGCTGTGCCACAAGCAGACGATGCCAAAGGTGCAATATCACGGTTTTCACTGTGTATTTGCGAACTGGAATCATCGCTAAGAAAAGATGATGACATAGAAGAATTGTGTTTTATATCTACTCTTTTTTTAGAAGACCGCTTGTTCTTGCTTATATTTGACTTTCGCCCGCGTGTTTTTTGTGGGCGTATGGCAGCAATCACTTCTTCAGCGCGTGCACGAACAATGCGAACATTGTCCAAAGACATCAGCTCTGCACATTCACACAACCATTCAATACGACGTTCCATAGGTTCAATCAATGTGAATTCATGATCAGGAAGGCACGCTGCAGCAACAAGCCCAGGAAAGCCTCCACCACTGCCAATATCAGCAACAGTTTTTTTCATACTATGGGAAGTTGCTTTGCGAATAAACGGGACGATTGCTGCTGAGTTAAGAATATGGCGTTCCCACAGAATATTTATATCGCGTGGTCCAATGATGCCACGTGGCTCACCTTCACGCTGAAGTTTCACGTGAAACATTTCCAACTTGGGTAACGCATCGCCTAAGATATCGTGAAGCACTGGGGAATCCTGTAGTTCATCAATAACTAATGAATCGCTCATATATAAATCTCTACTCCTGCAAGCACATATCCATTGCATAATACAAGTCATTCATGCCACAGCACGTTGTCCTACACATATCTAAATGAATAAAAGTGCCGTATAACGCCACACGACCTCGTTTAGTTTATACCAGGGCTTTAACACATTACGTTTGCATATCTGTTCTACGACTTTCATAAGCAAAAAGAAAAAGGAATTTACTGGAAATGCAATTGTGTAGTTATAGCTAGCTTGCTTCCATACAGTCAGCAACTTCACCTGTGACGTTAATTACAAGGCCTGGTTCACCACCGACACCGCAGCAACAGCCGCACTCAGCCTACGCACCCTCGCCCTCAGCCTCATCGCATACACCATAACCAAATCCACCATCACCGCCGGATGGCTCGCCACCATCACCATGATCACCCAACAAACAGCAAGCACATTCGGCGGCACCTTCACCGACAGACACAACCACAAACACCTCATCATCATCAACGCCATCAGCAGCACCATCGCCTGAGCAACCATCACCATCCTCCTAACCACCAACACCCTCAACTACCCCACACTCCTCACCATCACCACCATGAAAAACACCAGACAACAATGACAACCAACTGATTGAAACTCACGTCAGGCACCACCAACCAAACCCAAAGTGCGCAAAACTTCGGACACTACCACATTCCTATACCATAAAACTTCGGACTGTCAGCCAAGACTTCTTTTAAGCCAACTTTTCATTGGTCTTATCCTCATGCAACGTGCCCGCAATTGATCTAACAAAGTGAAAATAAGAGGACTGTAGACCAAAATAAAGAGTTACATGCCAAAATAGAAAGCCTCTATAAACCGCCATTGGCTTATAGAGACTATTAAACTAAACGGTGCTTGTAAACAGCACCTGCATCTAATGAATGACTACTCCTCGTAGTCGTCGTCAGACTCTTCGGTAGCGGTTGCCTTGAGATACACAGTAACGCAGCGATGAGGTTCTTCACCGTGTGAGCGAGACTTCAGACCTTCTTCACGAACAACATCGTGCACAACTTTGCGTTCGAACGAGTTCATCGGCTTAAGACTTACCGGTTCTCCAGTTTCCTTTACCTCATCAACAGCATCGAGAGCAATATCATGTAGATGCTGACGCTTGCGCTTCAGAAAACCGTCCACGTCAACAATGAGGTGAGAACGCTCACCTGTTTTCTGTTGCACAGCTAAGCGTGCAAGCTGCTGTAAAGCATCAACCACCTCACCATTGCGGCCAATTAGATGCTTGATGTCTGTATCGTCATCAGCAACAATTTGTACCATTGGGCGGTTATTACGCACACCCAATTCGATATCACCTTCATAATCAACGATGTCGAGTAGGCCTTCGAGATAATCAGCTGCGATATCAGCCTCATCATTGAGCTGGTCGATCGTCTTATCATCATCCTGCGCCATAGTCATTTCTCCTTGTTAGCGGGATCTGTTTTACAGTCTAATTCCAGCGGTCGCCCGTCGTTTGCTTCATCTTCAGTTGCCAATCACTGTTAGCACTGCGACGCCGGTTTACGGGCTTACCGCTGCATGCCCGCCGACGTCAATACACAGACATCGCACAGACATGCTCAGGATTATTTCTTCTTTTTTCGATTCTTACGCTGTGGCTGTTGACGTTGATATCCTTGTATCTCGCGTTGTTCAGCTTCTTCACGAGCCTTAATAAGCGCTTCTTCCTCGAGGGATGGCTCACCAACACGTTTGCGACGAGCATTTTCGTGATTGTGATCACGGATTTCTTTACGCTCAGCAGCTGGCGATCCAGGAGTTGGGAAAGCATAGATTTGCCAGCACGAACGCAGCAGGTTGAACACGTTGTTCGTTAGCCAGTAAACCAGCACAGCGAATGGCATGGCCACACCAGAGAAGATGTACATGATAGGGAACATCCACATCATGACTTTCTGCATTTGCTGCTGCTGACCTTGCATAGAAGCTGCCGGCTGATTGCGCTTCATATTGTTAAACTGCATAAACCACAGGCAGAAGCACATCAACGCAACAAAAATACCAATAACAATTTTGCCGGAAGTCGCAGCTGTGGTGAAAGTGTCGGTGACACTGACACCAAAAACAGTGGTCTGTGTGAATTCGATAGCGGTTGCTTGATCAAATGCGCCTAACGTATCACGCTTATTCTCTGCGATATACGGAATTGCAGACAATACATAGAACATACACATGAATACCGGGCTTTGAATAAGCATTGGCAAACAGGACCCTGCAGGATTGACCTTGTTGTCCTCATAAAGTTTCATCATTTCACGGCTCATAGCTTCTTTGCTAGCCTGATCCGTTTTGCCCTTGTACTTATTCTGAATACGCTGCATTTTGGGCTGCAGTGCTTGTAAACCGCGCATCGACTTCATCTGTCGGTAATACAGCGGGAAAATACACGCCTGCACAACTACAACAAGAAAAACAATCGACAGCGCCCATGACACGCCAATTGCCGGCAAACCAAGCACCATGAGAAACTCATGAAACAGATTCATGATCTGCGTCATCAGCCACTCAACTGGAGTAAGAATCTTGTACAGCCACCCAAAGAAACTGGTATCAAGCAGGAATTCGTCTGACGTCATCTCAGACCTTCTCCTTATCGTCCGAGGCCTTCTTCTCCCAGGCCAATGGTGTCAGTCGAGGCTCTTCATAAGCCTTCGACCAGGAAAATCTGTAGAACATGGAAAATCGCTGCGGAACATCGTCAATACCGCCATAACTCCACGGACGGCAGCGAAGTAACCGTAATACCGTAAGAATGCCTCCGCGGAACGCACCAAACCGTTCCAATGCTTCAACTGCATACGCCGAACACGTTGGATAAAATTTGCAACAGGGTGCCGTTTTTGCAGAAATGCGTCGTTGATACCACCGTATTACTCGGATCATTACGTCACTTGCTGCGCCAGTCATACTCACTGTGTCTTTCTGGCGATTGCATCAAACAGTGTCACGATTTGTTTCTCTAGCGATGCAAAAGGCACGCGATCAGCACCCGGCTTGGCACGTAATACAACGTCACAGCCTCCAGGTAGATGATCCTCATATTTGGCAGCAAGCACACGAAAACGACGTTTGACGGTATTGCGAATCACAGCATTCCCTACCGCTTTAGATACCGCCAATCCGAGCCTTTTTTCCGGTGACGTCACAGTCTGATTACACAACACATCGTCGCGTACACGATAGTGCGCGACGATGTCAGTGCTGGTTACCCTGCGGCGACCCTTAAGTACCGCAACAATATCGCGGTGACTCCTCAGTCGCTCCAATGTTCTACGCCGATTGCGTTGAATCAGGCAGAAAGGGACTTGCGGCCCTTGGCACGACGACGGTTGATAACGGCGCGGCCGGAACGGGTGCGCATACGCAGACGGAAGCCGTGCTTCATGTGGCGACGGCGATTATTGGGCTGGAATGTCCTCTTCATATCAATGCTCCCGGGTTATTTGGCCATGCAAAAGCACGGCTCCTCATGAGTCAAGCTCTACTAAGGTACCCTCACCCCTACCCCAAGTCAAAAACTCGGGCATTTTCTTTTTGTGCCTTCTTATTGCACATATGTCGCATATACACATAAGTGGATTTTCTTGTGGATAAGTACATGGCAATGAATGCCTATGTAAGCCCTACTAATCGTTGAGTTTCAGTCTCTTTACTACAATAACTTATCCACAAAATTACACACATGTTATTCACAACCCAATAATTTCAACACGCGAGCCTGTGGATAACTTGCAGAAAAGAGAGTAAAAATAGTGTGCCGTATTGTGTATGCGACCACAGAAAGGGGGGCACCCCCATGCCAGCCTTGCCTCTTGACCCTTCTACGCAAGCCACCAATCTATGGTCAGATACACTATCTTTGCTGCACCAAAATTCATCGTTAACAGCACGCGATAAGGGGTGGTTGGAAGGTGTAGTGCCTGAAGCTGTTTTCGGCTCAACCATCGTGTTGTGCGTCAATAATGGTGCAGCACAGCAAGCGTTGCAGAATGATCTCAACGAACCGCTGCTGTCTGCATTATGCCTTGCAGCAGGGCAAGATATGTTCCCGGCATTCAAGGTTGTCTCTTCTATCTCCACATCTTCGCGTAACAACGCACAGCCACAGGAAGAGAATCAGGCAAAATCAACTTCGCATCAGCAACGCACAAGTACTACCGATCGTGAGAAAGAGCGCACATCGTCAACTGCGGTGAATCTGACACAAAACTCTTATAACTCACAGTCCTCGTTATCGTCAGTTCAAGGGCAGCTGCCAATTCCTGGCACAATGCCCCCCTCATCGCAATACAGGGGCGGTCAGCACAAACCGTCGCAGGACCCGGAGACGCATCTGAATAAGAACGCTACATTCGATACCTTTGTTCCTGGCGATTCCAATCGTTTTGCGCGTACCGTGGCACTTGCTGTTGCTGAAGGTTCCGGCCGTGATTTCAATCCATTGTGTATTTACGGAAGTTCAGGACTTGGCAAAACCCACCTTTTGAACGCCATTGGTAATTATGCCCTTGTTAAGGATCCTAAACTCAAGGTCAAATACGTAACAAGCGAGGAATTCACCAATGAATTCATCGAAGCCCTACAGAATCCAAATCAGTCACAAGGGCAAATTGCTGAATTCAATCGCCGGTATCGCGAAGTCGATGTGTTGTTAATTGACGATATTCAATTCCTTGGTGGCAAAGAAGCAACACTCGAACAATTTTTCCATACGTTTAACAGCCTGTATCAAGCCAACAAACGCATCGTCATCGCTTCCGATGTGGCTCCCAAGAACCTCAAAGGTTTTGAGGCACGGTTGATTAGTCGTTTCGATGCCGGTCTAACCGTTGACGTTAAGCCGCCAGACTTGGAAACACGTATTGCCATTCTGCGCATGATGTCAGAAATGAACGGTTCCAATATTCCCAATGACGTACTCGACCTCATTGCTGAACGGTTTACAGAGAATATTCGAGAACTGGAAGGTGCTCTGACTCGTGTGAGTGCTGTGGCATCGCTGAACAATCAGCCGGTCACGCGCACACTGGCAGAACAGACTTTGCAAGATTTCTTCACCACTGATGTAGAAATTAAGCCCACCGATATCATCGGTCAAGTTGCCAAATACTTCCACTTGACGTTCGATGACATCATCGGACGTAGTCGAACCAAGAACGTTGCTCTTGCTCGGCAAATTGCAATGTATTTGACGCGTGAGATGACCAGCATGAGCTTAATGGATATTGGCGAGGTCTTTGGTGGCCGTGATCATACCACGGTTATGCATGCCTATACACGTATCAGTGATGAGATGCAGCAGAAACAAGAGATTTATAACTACGTTATGGAACTGACTGTTCGACTTAAGCAGCATTCCGCCGACTGATAACCACGGTTTAGCTAACCTCAACACATCGCTGCTGCAACAAAGAAAGTTACAGATAAAGGTACCGTCTGCACTTTTACTGCTACACCTTGTGTTTCATCACTGTGTTTCTGAGTGCCACATCTAGCACCTAGACACGCCCAAACAGAACTTTTCTACAAGAAAGTTATCCACATGCTTATTCACAAATGTGGGTAATTGCGGTGAGTAAGACGTGGATGCTGCACTGTTTTACTGTGGATAACTCGTGGATGAAAGGTTGTATTTTGTGAATAACTCAGAGCATCACTGTTGCCGGTGGATAACTAATAAACTTATTCACAGACTATGAGAAAGTTATCCACATGAGCTCTGTCGGTGACAAGCATTTTCACACAAGCCCTTTCACTGGTTATCCACACTATCCACAAGGCTTATTATGACGACTAACTTATCTATCTAGAGATAAACACCACCGCCATCATTGCGCTTTGTACTTCTGCTATTTGTCTCAAAAAACACGACTAAAATGACCACAAGAACCGAACAACATGAAGGGAACTCACATGAAAGTCGAAATCGACTCCGCTGCTCTGGCCGACGCCGTAACTTGGACCACACGCGTTATTGATTCCCGTCCCGCCAATCCTATCCTTGCCGGTATCCAGCTTGAAGCCATCGACGGTACATTGCAGCTGTCTGCATTCAATTACGAAATTTCCGCACGCCACCATATCGAAGCTGGAATTGACGAGTCTGGCACAGCACTCGTTCTCGGCAAACTGCTTGCTGACATCACCAAATCGCTACCCGCTGAAAAAACGTATTTATCTACCGACAATTCGACGCTGACTATTACATCTGGAAAATCCACATTCACCTTGCAGCTAATGCCTGAAGACGAATATCCTGACCTTCCAGTTGTTCCAGCCAAACTTGGTCAAGTTGATGCTCCAACATTTGCGCAGGCTGTCTCACAAGCCATTGTTGCTGTGTCACACGAAGAGAATCGCCCTGTTCTCACCGGTGTGCGCATCCAATTCCACGGTGACAAAGTCGTGATGACGTCCACTGACCGTTTTCGCTTGTCTCGTTCCAGTTTCTCGTGGACGCCACAGGACAACGACATTGATACCACCACGCTGGTTCGTGGTTCGTTATTACGCGATGTAGCACGTTCTCTTGATGAACACCAGAATGTACGTCTGGATTTCGATACCGAAAATCCGGCCCTTCTCGGTTTTGAAAACGCTGGTCGCATTTCTACCTCGCAGATTATTGATGGCGAGTTCCCTGCTGTCGATCGTCTGTTTGCTGATGAATACCCAATCCAAGCTGTTATTGACAGACAAACATTAATTGGTGCTATCAAGCGTGTAGCTTTAGTAGCAGAACGAAATGCTCCCATTCGTTTGGTTTTTGAAGGTCAGGAGTTGACTCTGTCTGCTGGTTCAGTAGATGAAGCACAGGCCACTGAAACCTTGGATATTGATATGGACGGCGATGACATCACTGTTGCATTCAATCCGACATATCTCATCGACGGTTTGAGTGCTATTACGGAACCGTACGTGCGACTGAAGATGACTACGCCGGTTAAGCCTGTGGAATTCAATGGTCAACAAGAAGCTGATTCAGACGAATCCATGGATTATCGTTATTTGCTTGTGCCGATGCGTTTTAATCGATAAAGGTAATACAGACAAGTAAAAACTGTTCATTGTCGCAGTAATAATCATCGAGGTTATTGTGCATATCACCCGTCTGGCGCTTGACCATTTCCGCTCATGGGAGCAGTGTGTTGTCGATCTTCAGCCGGGTGTCAATATCTTGAGTGGAGCAAACGGACTGGGAAAAACCAATATTGTGGAAGCAATTGAAGTGCTTTCTACTGGTTCCAGTCACAGAGCTACCGGTTCACTACCTTTGGTGGAAAAAGGAGCGACAACTGCCACTGTACGTGTCAACGTTGAAGGTGACAGCGATGGTGGAACAGAAGGCGTAACAACATATGAGGCTACTATTGCCGCCAAAGGAGCCAATCGAGCCCGTATTAACGGTGGCACCTCTCGTTATATGCGCGATATTGTCGGAGATATACCGTGCGTCACTTTTATGCCTGAGGATCAGCGACTTGTTGCCGGTGATCCTGCCTCACGACGTACATTCCTTAATCAGGCAGGAACACAACTTATTCCTGAATATGCCGAACACCTGCAGACGTGTACACATATCGCCAAGCAACGTGCTGCACTGCTTAAACAGTTAGGTAATCGTGACCGAGCTGATATGAGCTCCAATATGACAGACGCCGCACTGAGCGGTTTGGAAGTATGGACTGGGCAATTTATTGATGTTGGTGTCGTTCTAACGCAGATAAGAGCCGACATTATTGCGCGCTTGAATGATCCTTTTACACGAATTTATGCACAGCTGGCTGGCCTTGACCAACAAGCAGGATTGGAATATGAGCCGTCATTTGACGAGGTGTTGCTATATGAGCAGCCGAAACCAGAAATAAGCAAGCACTTTCAACGTTTGTACCCCGGTGAAGTGGCACGTGGCCAGAATTTGATCGGGCCTACTCGAGATGATCTGACAATAACGTTGAATGGTATGCCTGCTCGCGAATTTGCTTCTAACGGAGAAATGTGGACGCTGGCACTGGCATTAAAAATGGCGCTTTACGAGCTGATTACTGAAGATCGCGGCATGAAGCCAATTGTTATTCTCGATGATGTCTTTGCTCAGCTGGATGAATCGAGGCGTAGCCAGATTCTTGATTTTGCCTGCCAACAGAATCAAGTTATTATCACCGTTGCTGCTATTGGAGATATTCCTGACACGGTGAGGGAAAACATATCGCAGAACAATGTAGCTGGTGATATGTCTACCAAGGGTGATTTGCACGTCACTGTTATTGATGTAGCTGATCTCGTTGAGAAGCAAGAGAAGTTATTACACCCCGAACGTTTGTTTGCAGCTTTGCCGAACACAACACAGAGCAGCGAGGTGAGTAAAAGTACAAAGCTCAACGACAAC
>CAYQJZ010000031.1:0-11451 GCA_964417995.1 uncultured Bifidobacterium sp. | reverse complement strand
CAAGAACGCGCTAATAAGGCATGGGAGAATTTTGGTAAACCCGGTCGTGATCCCGTGGCATTTGGTGGTGTGCTGGGCAATTATGTAAAAAGGAACGGTTGGACACCACATCTCAAAGTAGCTCAGCTACGTACTCACTGGGATCAGGTAGTGGGTACTGTGAACGCTCAACATTCGTATGTTGCTGACTTCCGTGATGGCGTGCTTATTATTCGCGCTGATTCCCCTGTTTGGGCTACAACGTTAACGTACCTTGTGCCACAGCTTACCGAAACAATCCGTGAACGACTCCATGGTCTTGATGTTCAGCGCATTACAGTCACTGGGCCGCAATCGCAAAGATCATCTCGCAGCAGGTACAGCAAACGCAGCAGATATACGGGTTTTTAATCGTTAATTAGAAATGCTGTTAAAACGTTTTCTGAGCGCAACGTCCCTGTGAACTAGTAAGATACCATGCAGTATGGTTGAACGTCTAGAAGGCCCGTTTTTTCGCTTTCTAGAGCATATCGCCAGATACGGCGACCCATGTGCTGGGGTAATGCAGGAAGGAAGCTCAGTGGCAGACCTTGATGCGGATTCGCTGGAGGATACCAATAACACGCAGAACAACCCGATGAAGGACAATGAATCATCTGCCGATGGTGCGAATAATTTACACGATGGTCAGCTTGACGATTCATTAGCTCCTGAACACTACGATGCCAGCGATCTTAAGGTTCTTGAAGGCCTTGAAGCTGTGCGTATTCGTCCGGGTATGTATATCGGCTCTACTGGTCCTCGTGGTTTACACCACCTTGTGTATGAGATTGTTGATAACTCCGTTGATGAGGCGTTGGCTGGCTATGCTTCACATATTGAGGTGACAATTCTGCCGGATAACGGCATTCGTGTTGTTGACAATGGTCGAGGTATTCCTGTTGACGAAGTGCCGGGCGAAGGTGTTTCTGGCGTAGAAACAGTGATGACCAAACTGCATGCTGGTGGCAAATTCGGTGGCGGCGGATACGCTGTGTCTGGTGGTTTGCACGGCGTAGGTATTTCTGTAGTAAACGCTCTGTCAACCCGCGTAGAGATTGAGGTGCGTCGTCAAGGCTTCTACTGGAATCAGACATACGTCAATCAGCACCCGACTGCCCCTCTTGCTCAGGGCAAACCGCTTACTGACGGTGAATCCACTGGCACATCAGTAACTTTCTGGGCTGATCCGGAAATATTTGAAACCACTGTGTACGATTTCGACACCCTTAATTCACGCTTCCAACAGATGGCGTTCTTGAATAAGGGTCTGCGCATCTCCTTAACTGATCTGCGTGAACCAGACAAAGCAGGCGATGAGGTTGCTGGCGGAAATGAATCTGATGAACCACAGCATCGCAGCGTGAGCTATTGCTATGCCAACGGCATCAAGGATTACGTGAATTATTTGGTGACGTCTCGCAAGGCAACTCCAATCGAAGCGGATGTTATTGACTTTGAATCCGAAGATCTGTCTTTGGGTATTTCTGCGGAAATTGCCATGCAATGGACCAGTGCTTACTCGGAATCTGTACACACGTTTGCTAACACAATTTCTACTACCGAAGGTGGTACGCACGAGGAAGGATTCCGTGCAGCACTTACCTCGTTAGTAAATCGTTACGCTCGTGAGAAGAATATTCTCAAAGACAAGGATGAGAATCTTTCCGGTGATGACGTGCGTGAAGGCTTAACGGCTGTGATTTCGGTCAAGCTCACTACCCCGCAGTTTGAAGGTCAGACCAAAACCAAGCTTGGTAATTCAGAGGCCAAGACTTTTGTACAGCGTGTAATGACTGACAAGCTGGGTGACTGGTTTGATTCACATCCGAATGATGCTAAGAGCATTATTCAGAAAGCTATTGAGGCGTCACGTGCTCGCATTGCTGCCAAGAAGGCACGTGAAAATACGCGGCGTAAGTCAATTTTTGAGACGGCCGGTATGCCGGACAAACTTAAGGATTGTCAGTCCAACGATCCGAGTGAATGCGAATTATTTATTGTCGAGGGTGATTCGGCAGGCGGTTCTGCAATCCAGGGTCGTAATCCTATTACTCAGGCTATTCTACCGTTGCGAGGAAAGATCCTCAATACGGAGCGTGCGTCAATTGACCGCATGATGAAGTCTGACACGATTGAATCGTTGATCACTGCTATTGGCGGTGGTTATGGCGAAGATTTCGATATTTCCAAGGTGCGTTACCACAAGGTCATCATTATGGCTGATGCTGACGTGGACGGTGCACATATCGCCACACTGAATCTGACGCTGTTCTTCCGCTATATGCGTCCGATGATCACCGCTGGATATGTATATGTGGCGATGCCGCCGCTGTATCGTATCAAGTGGACCAAGGGAACACACGATTTTGTATATACCGATCGTGAACGAGATCGCGTACTTGCTGAAGGCAAGTCTGCTGGTCGTCAGCTGCCCAAGGGTGAAGGCATTCAGCGCTATAAAGGCTTGGGCGAGATGACCTACCAGGAACTGTGGGAGACCACGATGGATCCTGAACATCGCATTCTTAAGCAGATTCATATTGAAGATGCGGCTCAGGCCGATGAAACCTTCTCAATGCTTATGGGTGACGAAGTTGAACCGCGGCGTCTGTTCATCCAACGCAATGCGCATGACGCACGCTTTATTGACGCGTAGTTCACTGAGCAGCACGCCATAGCAAACAACGTAAAACATAAATAAGTAAGAACAAGCAAGAGCAAAGCAACGCTTCCACGTGATGGAAGTATGGTGCAAGGTTTTAACGAGCAGTCTTAATAGGCTGCTCACATAGTCGGTTTACCGGCAGCCCCGCCCTGGGGTCGAAAGGAACATATCGTGGCAGACGACACCATCAACAACGACGGCGACGAGCAGAACCTGCCCGGCAGCAATTCACTGGAACCATTGAGCCCGCAAGAATCGGATGACACCGATTACGGTTTGATGACCGGCGAGCGTATTCAGCCGGTTGATTTACAAAAAGAGATGCGTGAATCGTATCTGTCGTACGCGCTATCCGTCATTGTTGAGCGCGCGCTACCGGATGTTCGCGACGGTATGAAGCCAGTACATCGCCGCGTCGTGTACGCAATGTACGACGGTGGTTACCGACCCGACCGTGGATACAACAAGTGTTCGCGTGTTGTTGGCGACGTTATGGGTAAGTATCACCCGCATGGTGACGCTGCAATTTATGACACGTTGGTGCGTTTGGCTCAGCCGTGGGCTATGCGTTACCTGCTGGTTGACGGGCAGGGTAACTTCGGTTCACCAGGCGATGACCCAGCCGCTGCTATGCGATACACCGAGTGTCGTATGGCGCCATTGGCTATGGAGATGGTGCGCGATATCGACAAAGACACTGTTGATTTTGTGCCCAACTACGATGGTAAAACACAGGAACCGACCGTATTACCGGCACGTTTCCCGAACCTGCTTGTTAATGGATCATCCGGTATTGCTGTAGGTATGGCAACCAATATTCCGCCACACAATATGCGTGAAGTGGCGGAAGGTGTGCATTGGGCTCTTGATCATCCCGAAGCAAGCCGTGAAGAACTGCTTGATGCTCTGATTGCGCGTATCAAAGGTCCTGACTTCCCTACTGGCGCCACCATTCTTGGACATAAGGGTATTGAACAGGCGTATCGCACGGGGCGTGGTTTGATCACCATGCGCGCTGTGGTCAACACTGAGGAAATCAAGGGCCGCATGTGCTTGGTTGTTACTGAGCTGCCGTATCAGGTTAACCCGGATCGTTTGGCTGCCTCGATTCGTGAAGCTGTGCGCGACGGTAAAATTCAGGGCATTGCCGACATGCGTGATGAAACCTCAGGTCGTACGGGTCAGCGTTTGGTCTTGGTACTCAAACGTGATGCAGTGCCGAAAGTCGTACTCAACAATCTGTACAAGCATTCTCAGCTACAGCAGACCTTTGGTGCGAACATGCTCGCGCTTGTTGATGGTGTGCCTCGCACGTTGTCGTTGGATGCATTCATTCGTCACTGGGTTGATCATCAGCTCGATGTAGTTGAACGCCGTACCCGTTACCTTAAGCGTGAAGCTGAAGAGCGCGATCATATTTTGCAGGGCTATCTCAAAGCTCTTGACATGATCGACGAGGTTATTGCCTTGATTCGATCTTCACGTGATGTAGACACTGCGCGCAGTGGTTTGATTGAGTTGCTTGACGTAGATGAAGTGCAAGCTGACGCAATTTTGGCAATGCAGCTGCGTCGTCTTGCTGCTCTCGAACGGCAGAAGATTCTCGACGAGCATGAAGAACTCATGCGCAAGATTGCTGACTATAACGATATTCTCGCCAATCCAGGTCGTCAGCGCCAAATTGTTGGCGACGAACTCGACGAGATCGTTAGCAAGTATGGCGATGAGCGTCGTACGCGTATTCTGCCGTATTCCGGCGAAATGAATGTTGAAGACCTGATCGCTGAAGAAAACGTTGTTGTTACGGTGACGCATTCTGGATTCATCAAGCGCACCAAGGCTGACGAATATCGCGCTCAGCATCGTGGCGGTAAGGGAATCAAAGGTACCAAGCTACGCGAAGATGATGTGGTTGATCACTTCTTCCTCACCTCTACGCATAACTGGCTGCTGTTCTTCACAAACAAAGGTCGTGTGTACCGCCTTAAAGCGTATGAGTTGCCTGAGGGATCGCGTGATTCCAAGGGGCAGCATGTGGCAAATCTGCTGCAGTTTACTCCCGGCGAGACGATCCAAACTGTGCTGTCAATTCCGAACTACGAGGTAGCAAAATATTTGGTACTCGCCACACGGTCCGGCAGAGTGAAGAAGACCGCGCTGTCTGAATACGATTCACCGCGTCAAGGTGGATTGATTGCTGTACGTTTAATGGCTGATGAGAACGGTGAGAATGCTGACGAGCTGATTGGTGCACAACTGTGCAATGCTGACGATGAGATTATTCTTGTTTCCCGTCATGGCATGAGCTTGAAGTTTAAGGCCGATGATTCTCAGCTGCGCCCAATGGGGCGTCAAACCACAGGCGTGCAGGGTATGAAGTTCCGTGACGATGACGAATTGCTGGCCATGGACGTGGTCTGGGGTAACAGCGATAAGGATTTGTTTGTTGTTACTAACGAAGGCTTTGCTAAGCGTACAGCAATTAGCGAATATCGCCTGCAAGGGCGTAACGGTTATGGTGTTAAGGCCGTACAACTTGCTGAAGGACGCGGTTCGCTGATTGGGGCGCTTGTTGTTAGCGAAGACGATCAGGTAATGGCAATTATGCGCTCCGGCAAGGTAATTCGTTCTGATGTGTCTGAGGTGAATCGTACTGGGCGTACAACGCAGGGCGTTACCTTTGCTAAGCCGGATAAGGGTGACGAAATTATCTCGATCGCTCGCAATGCTGAAAAGGATGATGCTGAGGCTGATGTTACTGCCGATACTAATGCTGATGCCGAAGCGAAATCAGAGAATGTGAGTGATTCTGTAAAGTCTGCAGAGTAATCCGTGAAGAAGGTGCGGACGGGGCACGGTGGTGCCCCACTCGTCCCAGAACGCTGGTAGCCTCACCACTAAAAGATTCGACATCCAAGGAGCAACGATGAGTGAGAATCTTGACAAGCAGGAGTCGGAGGACACTGCTAACAACGAGGTAGAGGTCGCTGAACCGCCAAGCCTTCCCCTTATGGATCCCACTGAGGTAAATCAGGAGCCAGCTCATACGCAGTCGTCATCGCCACGCGTCGCGCGTTCTGCATCGAACCAATCGTCAAACAGTACTAACACTATGAATAAGAAAAACCGTAATCAGTCAGGAAATCCTATTACACCGCATTCGTCGAACGGTAATCGTCGTCAGCCACGTGCACGGCGAATGAACTTGTCAATTACACGCCTAGATGCATGGTCGGTAGCCAAAGTCTCGTTCATGCTTGGTGTTGCTGGTGGCATTATCCAGGTTGTTGCTGTTGCAGTACTGTGGGGCGTATTGTCGGTAATTGGTGTATTTGACCAGCTCACACAGATCTTTTCATCGACTGGTTTGGATGCCAGCAGTTTCGATTTGACAGACATTTTCTCATTGAGCACAGTACTGTCGGCTGTCACAATTTTCTCTGTAATCGAAGTTGTGCTGTTCACGCTGCTGATCACGATTATCGCGTTGCTGTATAACGTTGTTAGTGCCCTCGTCGGTGGTATTCATGTGACCCTTGGTGACGACTGATAGCAGCTAAAAGAACCGGTGATGGCTAACATGCCGATTCAGTAAGTTAGACAGACAAAACGTAAAACAACGGGCGAAATCCACGTGGTTTCGTCCGTTTTGTTTTATTTCTCCAACAGTCGGTTTTGTGGGCCATAGGTCAGGGGCTATAGTCTGCTGGTGATTGTTTCTTGTGAGCGCCAAGGTGATAAACACTAGATGTAGTGGTTGAATGTGATTTTTGTCACTAGAAATAGTGGCTAGTTGGCAAGTGATTCGCGCTACCGTAAAGGAGATGCTTATCCACTCGACCAAGGAGTCACCAATGACTGTGACTGTTTATGCTACAACGCGTTGTCCGCAATGCCATGCTACACAACGACAGCTTGACCGTATGGGCGTTAACTACAGTGTTGTTAATGTCGACGATGACAGTACTGCACTATCGCGATTGCGTGAATTGGGGTATCAGCAAGTACCAGTAGTTGTTACTAACGAGTGCACGTGGACTGGTTATCGACCAGATTTACTTAAACAGCTTGGGGAACGCAGTCAACTTAGTGAGTGTAATCAACCGAAGCAAAGTGATCACAGTTCGTATGAAAGCCAGCAGTCACAGACTCAAATAACTGGTGCACATCAATCAATCGGTGTGAATCAATCAACCGATGAACATGTGCTGGTTGGAGTATTCGCATGAGTAAAGCTGACTTGTGCGTTGAAGAAGCAAGAGATTCACTCGAGTTTCAGTCCTCGCCTGCTTCACCTTCGCAACGTGGTGCAGTGGTGTATTTCTCATCGGCATCTGGGAATACAGCCCGTTTTGTAGACGCTTGTTGTCTGACAAACTACGGCATTAACGTGTATCGCATTCCACTACATACTGCTGCAGCTCATCTCCGTGTGAACGAGCCTTATGTGCTTATTGTGCCGACATACGGCGGAGGCGACGTGCGCAAAGCTGTACCGTTACAAGTCAAACGATTTCTTAATGATTCACAAAATCGATCGTGGATTCGCGGAGTTATTGCCTCTGGTAACACGAATTTTGGTGAAGCGTACGGCATAGCAGGAGACATTATTGCCAGCAAATGCCATGTTCCATTGCTGTATCGCTTTGAACTCATGGGTACACCCAGCGACGTGACCACAGTGCGTCACGGCATTATCAACTTCCTTATGAAAGGCCCAACGCAATGACTATCTCACCACACAACAAACCAGCACCAGCAGGCGATAATACTTTTTATGATGCGGCTACTCTCCTACCATCGTATGATCAAACTCATGATTATCATGCGCTCAATGCCATGCTTAATCTGTACAATTCTGATGGTCGTATTCAATTCAGCAAAGACAAAGAAGCTGAGCGTGTCTACGTCAACGGATATGTAGCTGAGCACACAATTGTTTTCCCCTCAACACAGCAGCGCCTCGACTATCTCATTCGTAACGGTTATTACAATGCTGATGTTTTCGCTCGTTACACATCTGAGTTCCTTGACTCTTTTTACGCACATGTGGAGAGTCTGGGATTTGAATTTGACACCTTTCTTGGAGCGTTTAAGTTTTACTCAACGTACGCGCTGACCACCTTTGATGGCACACATTATTTAGAGAATTTCCCACAGCGTGCAGCAGCTGTTGCGTTGGAACTTGCTGACGGTGATGAAGCAATGGCTATACGTGTAGTCGATGAGATTATCAGTGGCAGATTTCAGCCCGCTACCCCTACATTTCTCAACCTTGGTAAAGCGCAGAGAGGTGAGGCTGTCAGTTGTTTCTTGATTCGACTGGAAGACTCAATGGAATCAATTGCGCGTGGAATTAATGCTGCTTTGCAGCTGAGTAAACGTGGTGGTGGTGTTGCTTTGCAATTAACTAATTTGCGTGAACAAGGTGCGCCAATTAAACAGATTCAGAACCAGTCGAGTGGCGTAATTCCTGTGATGAAGTTACTGGAAGATTCGTTCTCATATGCCAATCAGTTGGGTGCACGGCAAGGTGCTGGTGCAGTTTATTTGAATGCTCACCATCCTGATATTCTGCGATTCCTTGATACCAAACGCGAGAATGCGGATGAGAAAATTCGCATCAAATCATTGGCACTAGGTGTGGTAATTCCTGACATTACATTTGAACTGGCTAAGCGTAAAGAGCCGATGGTTCTATTCAGTCCATATGATGTGGAACGCGTGTATGGTAAACCATTCAGTGAGATCAGTGTTACCGAAGAATACGAGCATATGGTGGCGGATAATCGCATTCGCAAAACGACAATCGATGCGCGGCAGTTCTTTATGACACTTGCAGAGTTGCAATTTGAATCCGGATACCCATATTTAATGTTTGAAGACACAGTAAATCGTGCAAATCCCATTGATGGTCGCATAACGATGTCGAACTTGTGTTCAGAGATCTTGCAAGTACAAGAAGCCAGTGAATTCAATGAGGATTTAACCTACCAGCATGTAGGGCGTGACGTGTCATGCAATCTTGGGTCATTGAATATTGCACGAGCAATGGATGGTGATTTAGCCTCTACCGTTGATACGGCAATTCGTGCACTCACTGCTGTGTCTGATCACACATCAATAAAGTGTGTGCCATCGGTGCGTCGCGCTAACGAGGAGGGGCATGCCATTGGACTTGGCCAAATGAATTTGCATGGCTTCCTCGCACGTGAACATATTCACTACGGCAGTGAAGAGGCCTTGGATTTCACTGATATGTATTTTATGACTGTCGCCTACCATGCTTACCGTACTTCGCATGCATTAGCAGTTGAACGCGGACATGCATTTGTGGGGTTTGAACAATCTGATTATGCGAAATCAGCTGGGAGTGGCAATTATTTCGACAAATACACTGACGGAAGACGGTCTTTAGAACCGAGAACCGAGCGTGTACGGCAATTATTTGCTGAGTTTGGCGTGCGTATTCCTACAGCAAATGATTGGCAGCATCTTCGCGACGAGATTTTGCGTGACGGCATTTATAACCAAAATCTACAGGCTGTACCTCCTACCGGGTCGATCAGTTATATCAACCATTCCACCAGTTCAATTCATCCCATCGCTTCAAAAATAGAGATTCGTAAAGAGGGCAAAATTGGGCGTGTTTACTACCCTGCTGCCTACATGACCAATGACAATCTTGAGTATTTTGCTGATGCTTACGAGATCGGCTGGCGTGCGATTATCGACACTTATGCTGAAGCAACGCAGCATGTGGATCAAGGGTTGAGCTTAACACTGTTTTTCCCCGATACGGCGACCACGCGTGACCTTAATCAAGCGCAAATCTATGCGTGGCGTAAAGGCATTAAAACTTTGTATTACGTGCGTATTCGTCAACAAGCGCTGCGTGGTACTGAGGTTAATGGCTGTGTGAGTTGCATGTTGTAATACGGCAGAATCTTACATTCACCGTCTGTATTGTCACCTTCCGTTTTAGAAACAGTCAAAACGGTCAATATTTATCGAGTAATAGTTCGTCTAAGAAGTCATTCAAATTCCATTATTCGCCATTTTCTTAAAAGGAGTTATTGTGTCCCCTATAAGTATTCCTCGCCAACCGCTTAAGCTTATCGATCACGTTACAGCTATCAACTGGAACCGCCTCGAAGATGAGAAAGATCTTGAGGTGTGGGATCGACTTACCGGCAATTTTTGGCTACCGGAAAAGGTGCCAGTTTCTAACGATATTCCTGCGTGGCAGCGAATGAGCGATGCTGAGCACACACTAACAATGCGAGTATTCACTGGATTAACACTCCTGGACACCATTCAAGGAACAGTTGGTGCAGTGTCTCTTATTCCTGATGCACTAACCCCCCACGAGGAAGCTGTATACACCAATATTGCGTTTATGGAATCCGTGCATGCCAAGTCGTATTCCTCAATTTTTTCAACACTGTGTACCAGTGCAGAAATCGATGAGGCTTTTGCCTGGAGTGAGGAGAACGTGCATTTACAGCGTAAAGCGCGCATTGTGCTTGATTATTATGAGGGAGACAATCCACTCAAACGCAAAGTTGCTTCGACGTTACTAGAGTCCTTTTTGTTCTATTCCGGGTTTTACCTGCCCATGTATTTCTCGGCTCATGCGACGTTAACGAACACAGCTGATCTAATTCGACTGATTATTCGCGATGAAGCTGTCCACGGTTACTACATCGGCTACAAGTACCAGCGCGGGTTGGAATCTGTGTCTCAAACCGAGCGCGATGAGTTAGAAACGTACACTTACGATTTGCTTACCGAACTATATGACAATGAGGTGGAATATACGCATTCGTTGTATGATCCTGTTGGATTAAGCGACGATGTGGAGAAATTCTTGCGATATAACGGCAATAAAGCGTTGATGAATCTTGGATATCCTGCATTGTTCCCTGCTGAGATTTGTGATGTCAATCCAGCGATTTTGGCCGCATTGTCTCCCAACGCTGACGAAAACCATGACTTTTTCTCAGGGTCTGGCAGTTCATATGTGATGGGTAAGGCCGTTGAAACCGACGACAATGATTGGGATTTCTGATAAAACACGTAATGCTTGAGCAAGGGAGACAACAGACCTTCTTTGCTAGCCACTATTTCAAGTAAACCCGATAGATATACAAATTTTCAAAGAATTACGGCAAGAAATAGGAATGCAAAGTGTTCTACAGTGTGAATCACAACAGAAGAATGAACAGAAAACAAAGTGGTGGCCGTAGACATAGGCGGTCACCTTGAGGAAAGGAAACATTATGACGAACAGCGATCAGGTAATCAATGAGGCTCTGCGTTCCTCGCTCACTGCGATGGATCCAGCACTTGGCAACTATGCTCTGTCTCAGGCTGCTTGGAAAGCCGTTAAGCGCGCTTTCAATAAGTGAGTTGAACGAGGTAACAAATACAAACTAGCGTTAATTCAATGCCGCTGTGCTTTATGCATGGCGGCATTGCTGTATTACAAGCAGAATTTGATTGACTTTGAAAATTCTTGCATACATCCACACCTTGGAATGCCTGCTAACATCACAGCTCACAATCAATCCTGGACACACAATCTGGTCTGCACTCTCAATATCTGCTATTAAGAAGTTTTATATTTTTATATCTTTTTATATTTTGGTACGCTTGAGTCATGGTGGTGGCGAATCCTTCTGCCTATAGCCCGAATTTTGCTATTCCTGGTATGCGTGAATATTTGCGCGAGCACGGCGCTTATTACCGACTTACCAGTGATG
>CAYQJZ010000030.1:21159-23332 GCA_964417995.1 uncultured Bifidobacterium sp. | reverse complement strand
CGAGCAACATCTGCAATAGACAATCCGAACACCTCTGCCAAAGCGGCAAGCGTGTAAGGAATCATATAGGGGGCGTTGGTACGCCCACGATACGGCATCGGCGACAGATAAGGCGCATCGGTTTCAACCATCACATGATCAAGACCCACAATACGAGCGGATTCGCGAATGCCATCATTACCTTTGTAACTTACAGTGCCAGAAAAGCTTAAATACCAACCATGTTCGCGCGCGATTGTGGCCATTTCAGTATCACCAGAATAGCTGTGGAACACAGTAAATTCAGGGGAACCATCAGCTAGCAATGTTTCAATTACTTCGCGATGCGCATCACGGTCGTGAATTTGCATTGGCAATCCCAACTCTTTAGCCAGTGCAATATGCTCACGGAATGCTTGCCGCTGCAGATCGCGAGCAGCGCCACCAGTACGGAAAAAATCCATACCAGTTTCACCGATTGCCACCACCTGTTCAGGGTAGGTTACTGCCAGGCGGTGAACCTCAGCAATTGCGTCATCAAACGACACATCGTGATGCGGCTTGTACTTAAGCTCTAAACCATCAGGGCCCGGCACACCGCGATGCCCATGTAATACCGATTCATTCGGGTGAATAGCAATTGCTGCGTGAACTGTACCCGGATGATCCAACGCCATTTGTACAGCAGTCATCAGCTCTGGCAGCTCGCAACCACAATCAACAATGCCTTCAACACCAACGGCAGCAGCCTGATCAAGCAGTTCATCCACGCTATACACGGGTACCGGTTCCTGGCCTCGGACCTCAGCCTCGTGACTCATTGCTTGTGAGAACGGCACAACAGAGGCGACATGCGTGTGATTGTCGATGACGTGGGCATCAGCAGGCAATGGTTCAGGAGCTGGAGCCCAACTGCGGTCACGATGATGTTTACTCATGCTGCTCAGTCTAACCACTCACCATGCCGTACTGTGAGCGCGTACTATTGTGCACATCACCAAGCAACAGACCCACGGAGGGTATAAGTACCACCGCTATGCCAGTCGTACTGGTGACGAAGCAGCCTCAGCAACACTCTGCCGGGAGGCAAATTCTGAATCTATAAACACTGGCTTGTATCCAGACGAACCAACCACACGATGCAATCCAGACACTAATTCGCTCACCGCGCGTGCAGACACCTCTGCACTGGGCATATGAATTGTTGACAGCTTAGGGGCCAGTAAAGAGCTCAACGGAATATCGTCAATGCCGACAACAGACACTTGCTCGGGAACGGAAATGCCTTTTTCAGTGAGTGCGGCGATTACACCGGTAGCAATAAGATCGTTGTAAGCAACAACGGCTGTGCATGACGTTGCTAACACATCACGTACTACGTCGTACCCGCCGGAATATGTGGGTGATGACGTGTGTACCCGATGCAAGGTGAAGGATTTGGCACGGCTTAGCGACAGCATCGATTGCCAGCGGGTACCCTCCTGCCATGAATTATCTGGGCCAGACACGTACGTAATGCGGTGATGCCCTAAAGCAAGCAAATGATCAATCGCCTGTTGTAAACCCGGTCGCACATCGGCAATTACACTGCGAACCCCGCGGATTGGCCGATTGATTGTGATGAGAGGAATAGTCTCCCCAAGCTTGCGAATAGCCACATCAGTCATTCGTGACGAACCCAGAACAATGCCGTCTACATGACTGCGTACGAATTCTACGGAACGGCGTTCAACAGCGCGTGATTCCTCGGAATCGATAACAAGCATGCAGTAGCCGCGCCTGAGACTTTCGTGCTGTGCGCTTTTAACATAATTCGAGAAAATCGGATTGCCTAAATCAGATACGACGAAGGCGATCTGTCCAGTGCGAACTTCCTCGGTATCCACTGGACGAACGTTTTGTGTGCGGTAACCTAACTGGTCGGCGACTGCTCGGATGCGTCGCGCAGTTTGGGCGTTAACTCGACCAGGACGTGCAAAAGCTCGGGATACTGTTGATGGTGAGACTCCGGCAGCTGTGGCAACATCTTTAATCGTTACGCGTGGTTCTTGCAGGTCATCGTCCAGCGCCATTGCTGTTGACGGTCCATTGGCTTGTCCAGTTTCATTCATTTCAGATCACCTTTTACTTATCGCATTACAACACAGTGACCGTGCCAATACGATCGTACCTGTTAAAAGTACACCAGAAATAC
>CAYQJZ010000030.1:13136-21059 GCA_964417995.1 uncultured Bifidobacterium sp. | reverse complement strand
GATACAAGTTACATCTCGCGAGATAGAAATAGTAATTAATGTCGGGCTGTAGGCCCCAGGCGTGTTGGTAGTTTTAATGGTTTTTGGTTCTGTTAGCCCAGTATGGATACATCTTTTATGTAAGAGGTTGGATGTTAATGGATACTTAAAGCCAAGTAACTAGTGACAATACATGGAATATTTTTATCGTCCTAATTCCAATTTCGTAGAGTCTATGTCCACGCTGGGTCAACAGAGCCTGGAACAAACTGGGACCAGCCATCAACACCTTTTGACCAATAGCCCTCAATGCCAGACAAGCAGTTGTTATGACCGTGCAAATCAGGTATTTGCGCTACGCCAAAACATGGCAAATCTCAGGTAATTACAAGCCGGTGACGCATGATAAAAGTATGTCTAAGCCAATGATGTCAGATACTCTTGAGAACCGTCTTCTCCCCACCGAGCCTGCCGTTCGTTCTATTGCTCGCGATCTGTATGACTCAATTAAAGATGCTCCAATCATTTCTCCTCACGGTCATGTGCCGGTTGAATGGTTTGCTAACGACCTGCACTTCGACAATCCAACCGCACTGTTTATTACCCCTGATCATTATGTGACTCGCTTGCTGCACGCACAGGGTGTGCCGCTGAGTGCACTCGGTGTAAACCGCACTGATTACACCGAAGAGGAAGCTCGTAACGCCTTCCTGATTCTTGGAAAGTATTGGGACGCATATGTTGGCACCCCAATGCGTTACTGGTTCGAGGATTCACTGCGTAACGTTTTTGGTATTACCAAGCAGTTTGGTGCAGATACTGCTGGCGAAATTTATGATGAACTTAACGATCTGCTGAAGCAGGATGAGTTCACTACTCGCAAGTTGGTGCGCCGCTTTAACATTGGCTTCATTTCCACAACCGATGACCCGGTTGATATGCTGACCGAGCATGACACGGTGAACGCTGATCCGGATTTCTTGGCTCGTTTGGCGCCTGCCTTCCGTCCTGATAAGTATTTGGAACCTGTTAAGGCTGGCTGGTCTGATCTGGTGCGCGCTCTTGGCGATGCCGCCGGTGTGGATGCTACTACTTACGAGGGTTTCACCGAGGCTATGCGTCAGCGCCGAGTGTACTTCAAGCAGCATGGTGCTGTACTGTCTGACCACTCACATATGGATTCCATCACTGAGCGCCTTGATAACGATGAGGCTGCTCGTTTGTTCAGCAGTGCCATGAAGGGGGAAATCTCTACAGAAGACGCTGCTCGCTTGCGTCGCCATCTGCTCGTTGACCAGGCTATCCTTGCCCAGGATGACGGTTTGGTGATGACCCTGCATCCAGCTGTTCACCGCGACTATGATCCAGATGGTCTGAATAACTACGGTCATGACATCGGCGGTGATATTCCCGCTAAGGCAGAGTTCGTCAACGGTCTCAAGCCGCTGCTGAACACCTACGGTAACAATCCTGATTTCCATCTGGTGGCCTTTACAATGGACGAAACCGTGTTCGCTCGTGAGTTGGCGCCACTGGCTGCTTATTACCCGGCGATGTACATTGGTGCTCCGTGGTGGTTCCTTGATCAGCCTGAGCAGATCGAACGCTACTACACCGATGTGGTACCGAACGCTGGTTTCTCAAAGCTCTCCGGATTCATTGACGATACCCGTGCTCTGTGCTCGATTCCTGCACGTCACGATATGAATCGTCGCTTGACCGCATCCTACGTTGCCAAGCTCGTGGCTACCGGTCGAGTGGATTACGATGCCGCCGAACGTGTAGTAAAGGCTTCCGTCGATGCACAGCCTCGCAAGGTCTTCAAACTCGACGACAACGCCTGAGCAGTCCCAAATCAATCCACCAAGGAGTAGTGATAAATGATGAGTATTCATCTGACAGATGATTTCCGTGCTAACAGCGCGGAGTGGAAAGAGGCGGGTATCTGCGTTCCTGACTTTGATCCGGAAGTCGTGCGCGTCAATACAGAAGTTCACCCGTATTGGGTGCATTTCGGTGCTGGCAATCTGTTCCGTGCTGTGCACGCACCGGTTGCACAAAAGCTGATTGAAGCTGGCGCTACTGAATCTGGCGTGATTGCTGCAGAAACGTTCGACCCTGATATTGTTGACCAGGCTTATCGTCCGTATAAGGATCGTTGCCTACAGGTTGTGATGAACGCTGACGGCACGATGAACTGTGAACTGATCGCTTCCGTTAGTGCGTCGTACGGCGTGCGTGCCGGCGGCCCACAGAAGGACGCTCTAACCGAGGTCTTCCGCAATCCGGAACTGCAGTTTGTCACCGTGACCATTACCGAAAAGGGTTACGGTGTTACCAATGCGCAGGGTGAGCCATTCCCCTTCATCGTTCCAGAGCTTGAGGGTGGTCCTGCTGCAGCTACTAGTGCTATGGGTGTGATTACTGCCCTGCTGTATGCGCGTTATCAGGCTGGCGGCACACCGATCGCTATGGTGAGCACTGACAACTTCTCTAATAATGGTGATCGTTTCGCTGAGTCAATTCATTACATGGCTAATGCCTGGATTGAACGTGGTCTTGTTGAGGCTGGCTTTATCAGTTGGCTTAAGGACCCAGCTAAGGTCAGCTTCCCGTTGACGATGATCGACCGTATCACTCCAAACCCGGCACAGTCAGTGGCTGACCGCCTGACTGAAGTCGGTTTTGCTGACACTGATCTGATTCACACCGAGCGTGGTACCAATGTTGCACCGTTTGCTAACACTGAGGCAACGTGGTATCTGGTTATCGAAGACAGCTTCCCGAATGGTCGTCCGGACTTGACTAAGGGCGGCGTGTACCTGACTGATCGTGACACGGTGAATAAGGCCGATGAAATGAAGGTCACCACGTGCCTTAACCCGTTGCACACGGCTCTTGCCACATTCGGTATGCTGCTTGACAAGCCGTCTATGAGCGAAGCGATTAACGATCCAACGTTGAAGGCTTTGACTAAGCGTCTTGGCTACGATGAGGGTCTGCCTGTGGTGACTTCGCCGGGCATTATTGATCCGAAGCAGTTCATTGATGAAGTGGTGACCGAACGCGTACCGAACCCCAACATTCCAGATACGCCGGCTCGTATCAGCACTGACACGTCGCAGAAGATTCCGATCCGTTATGGCGTGACCATCAGCAAGTATCTGGCTTCTGATGAGCATGATGTCAACGATCTGGTAGCAATTCCACTGGTTATTGCCGGTTGGTTGCGTTTGTTGATCGGTAAAGACGGCATGGGCACTCACGATGATGGTACGCCGGTTACGCTAAGCCGTGATCCGCGTATGGCTGATGTGCAAGCTGCTCTCGACGGTTTAGCTGTTGGCGGCGATAATACGGATGCTGCTGACAAGTTGAAGCCAATTCTTGCTGATAAGACGATTTTTGGCACCGATCTCAACACCACTCCACTGGCTGAGAAAATCATTGGTTACTTCCGTGAATTCGCTGCCGGTACTGGCACAGTGATTCCGACCCTGCAACGTGAACTGGGTCTGTAATCTCCCATGAATCTCTGGCCGGGCGCACCGTAGCCCGGCCAACTAACACCAACGTATAAAACAAACAAGGAGCACACACTTATGTATATGGGTTTCCGCTGGTACGGTGAAGGCAACGACACCATCAGCCTCAACGACATTCGTCAGATTCCTGGTGTCGAGACTATCGTATGGTCATTGCATCACAAGCAGGCCGGCGAACTCTGGGAGCCGGAAGAGATCGAGCAGGAGATGAAGACGATCACCGGCCTGAGCGAAGAAGAACGCAAAGCTGGTGTAACCAAGACATTCAACGCTGATGTTGTTGAATCTGTTAACGTACATGAATCCATCAAGACCGGCAGTACCATCCTTGGAATGAGCCGTGATGAGGCGTTGGAGAACTACGCTGCCACCATCGCCAACCTCGGTAAGGCCGGTGTCAAGGTCGTTACCTACAACTTCATGCCGGTGTTTGACTGGCTGCGCACCGACATGTTCCACCCGCTGCCCGACGGTTCAACCGCTTTGTACTATGATGCAAACACGGTTGCTACGCTTGACGATCCGCAGAAGATCGTTGATGAAACACTGAATGGTGCTGGCTCACTGACAATGCCGGGCTGGGAACCGGAACGCCTTGCCCACCTGCCTGAATTCATTGAGGCCTATCAGGGCATGACTCACGAGCAGTACTACAAGAACTACAAGACCTTCCTTGACGCCGTGATCCCGACCTGTGAGAAGTACGATGTCAAGCTGGCTGTACACCCGGATGATCCAGCATTCGACTTGTTCGGATGGCCGCGTGTAGTGAGCACCAAAGAAGGTATTCAGACCGTGCTCGACCTCAACCCCAGCCCGTACAACGGACTGTGCCTGTGCCTTGGTTCATTCTCATCTCGTCGCGGCAACGATCCGGTGGATGCAGTACGCACCTTCATGGATCGTATTCACTTCAGTCATGTGCGCAATATCCGTTTCACTGATGAAGCTGGCAGTTTCACTGAAGTCGGCCACCGCGCATCTGAAGGTGACGTCGACACAATTGGCATCATGAAGGCCTATGCTGATGCTGATTATCAGGGCTACATCCGTCCGGATCACGGCCGTCATTTGTGGAGCGAGAATACGCCGGAAGGCAAGCCGCGTCCGGGCTATGGCCTGTACGATCGCGCTCTCGGCATCCAATACCTGCTTGGTTTGTGGGATGCGTTCAAAGACAACCGCTGATCACATTCGTTGACCAACACTAAAGGACACGCTATGACGTTCGACATTCTTGGTATACAACCGGGCGGTGTGCTGCTTGTTGGCGAGCCGATGGGCTTGTTTACTGCTACCGAAGAAGGATCGTGCAGCGAGGTAAGCACATTCCATGCATCCGTAGCAGGTGCCGAACTCAACGTGGCTGTGGGATTGCAGCGACTTGGCCAGAATGCGCGATATATGACCAAGCTGGGTGACGACGTGTTTGCCGAGCGTATTCGTGCGTTTATGCAGGCTAACGACTTGGACGAATCACTGGTGGCGGTAGACAATACGCACGCCACCGGTTTTATGATGAAGTCGAAAGTTTCGCATGGTGATCCCAAGACGCATTATTTCCGTGCTGGTTCGGCGGCTTCCACCATTGGGCCAGATGATGTGCGTGCAATTGATGTCACTGGATTGTCGGTGTTGCATATGACTGGCATTTTGCCGCCGTTGTCGAAGAGCACACTGAACGCCAGCTATGAGCTAATCAGCATGGCTCGCGACAACGGAATGTTTGTCTCTTTTGACCCGAACCTGCGCCCAACGTTGTGGGGGGATCTGGGGACAATGCGTGCGAACTTGCGTGAACTTGCCTCGATGAGCGACCTCGTATTGCCAGGCATTAGTGAAGGTCGTGAAATGTTCGGTACTACCACTGTCGAAGACACAGCTCGCGCATTCCTCGACAATGGTGCTAAGGCTGTAGTAGTGAAGAACGGTTCGACTGGTGCCTACGTTGCTGACGGTACCAACAGTGCTTATGTACCCGGTTACGTTGTTGATCGCGTGGTTGATACGGTCGGTTGTGGCGATGGATTTGCTGCTGGAGTGTTAAGCGCATTGTTGGAAGGTCAAGATCTTGAACAGGCAGCAGCGCGTGGTTGTGCAGTTGGCGCTATACAAACCCAGTCGCCTTCTGACAACGAGGGTTTGCCGACGCCAGCCGATCTTGAGTCTTTTGTTACCTCGCATCGCCGAGCAGATGTGCCGGCACACTCTTGATGCATGTAATGCATAACGTGTTGTGTGAGAGATGTTTTGAGACATTGTGAGAAATAGAAAGGCTAAAAATGACTGTTGAAACAACCTCTGTGGACGTTTCTGCCCGCCGCAATGACGGTGAAGAACTGATCTCCTACTTGGGTCGTCTGGGGATTGTGCCGCTGGTGACGCTACACAGCGTAGATGAGGCGGTGCCACTGGCACAGGCTCTGGATGAGGGCGGTGTACCGGTTGCTGAGGTGACATTCCGCTCCCCGTTCGCTATTGATGGTATGAAGCGTATCCGCGATGAGGTTCCGACAGTAGTACTGGTTGCTGGAACTGTGCACACGGTGGATCAGGCCAAGGCTGCTGTAGATGCTGGATGCTGTGGTTTGGTGACTCCGAGCTTTGATGAGCCGGTTGTGGATTGGGCGTTAGAGAACAACGTGCCGATTCTGCCGGGTACAGCTGTTCCATCTGATGTGGAGAAGGCTTATGATCGTGGTTTGCGTCATGTTAAGTTCTTCCCTGCAGAAGCTTATGGCGGTGTAGCTACGCTGAAAGCATTGGCTGGTCCGTTCGGTGAGATCAGCTTCTTGCCTACCGGTGGTGTGAGCCTGAAGAACGCTTCTGATTACATTTCTCTGCCGAATGTGTTCGCCGTTGGCGGTTCGTTCCCGGTTCCTTCTGCTGTGCAGAAGGCTGGCGATTGGCAGGGCGTTGTTGCAGCGTGCCGCGGCGCTCGTGAGATTGTCGATCCTATTCTTGCCAGCAAGTAAGTTGTCATCCCGTCCGGGCTTAAGCGTTGTATCCTGACCAGAATGCCTGGCCTGGCACGGGATGTTTTCCTGTTATCCATTCCAACGGTATTGTGCTCGCCATCAGAATGATCTGGTGACGGGCACTTACCGTTTTAAGGGGCTGGTAAAGGTTGGGCTGAGGGTGAGTTAAAGGTGAGTTGAGGAACAAATGGGTTAGGTTGGCAAGGATAAGGGCTGGTTAAGCGTTGAACTGAGCGTTGGGATAAGTGTCAATGTGAGCTATAGACTCCCTTTGACCTATATAGCCCGATAAAACGCAGACTGAGGAACCTGGCAATAGCCTATAGTCCGGCTTTTACTGAGTAATTTTCAGTGCTTTTAGCAGTGTTGTATGTGCATTGTGCAACAGCACTTTCCCGGCGAGTACAAGGTTGTATTAAAGTACAATCACACGTGATACTGTTCTTTGGCACCCGGCAAAGATGTGGGGTTGCCGCACAGATGCTAAGAAAGGGAACCCCATGACCCAGCACACTCACCGGGCTCGGCTAATTGTTGACGATGACTTTCAGGTCGCTTCTATTGACGACCGTTTATTCGGTTCGTTTGTAGAACATCTTGGACGCTGCGTATACACCGGCATTTACGAGCCAGGTCACCCCAATGCAGATAACAACGGATTCCGCCGTGATGTCATTGATTTAGTACGTGAACTTGGAGCAACTACAATTCGTTATCCGGGCGGCAACTTTGTTTCTGGCTACCGTTGGGAAGATGGTGTGGGACCCAGGGAAGAACGCCCGCGTCGCCTTGATCTGGCATGGCATTCCACAGAAACCAACGAATTCGGCTTGCATGACATGGCAGCATGGTTGAACATCGTCGGTGGTAATGAGCTGATGGAAGCTGTCAATCTTGGTACGCGCGGTTTGGAAGATGCGCTTGACTTATTGGAGTATGCGAATATTCCTGGCGGTACTGCATTGTCGGAGCGCCGCCGCGCCAATGGTGCGGACAAGCCGTTCAACATCCGTATGTGGTGTTTGGGTAACGAGATGGACGGACCATGGCAGCTCGGTCATAAAACTGCTGAAGATTATGGAACTTTGGCTGCTTCAGTTGCAGCAGGTATGCGTCAGATCGACCCAGACCTTGAACTTGTGGTATGTGGATCATCGGCACATGGTATGCCAACTTTTGGTGAGTGGGAACGCATCGTGTTGGAGAAGACGTACGAGAACGTCAATTTCATCTCGTGCCATGCCTACTATCAACCGTATCGTGGTCAGGACGGTACTGTTGATATGGCAAGTTTCCTCGCATCTGGTGTTGATATGGACAGCTTTATCGCCGATGTGTCAGCTGTTATTGATGCGGTGAAAGCACGGAAGAAAAGCACACACGAGGTCAGTATTTCATTCGACGAATGGAATGTGTGGTAT
>CAYQJZ010000030.1:0-13036 GCA_964417995.1 uncultured Bifidobacterium sp. | reverse complement strand
GAAGAAAAGCACACACGAGGTCAGTATTTCATTCGACGAATGGAATGTGTGGTATCAGAACGAAGAGCCAAGCAAAGCGCCAGAAGGTATTGGTAACTGGCCGGTGGCTCCGCGATTGTTGGAAGACCTGTATACGGCAGCTGATGCAGTGGTGTTTAGCGATTTGTTGATTACGTTGCTAAAGAATGCAGATCGTGTGCGTGCAGCTAGCCTTGCACAGTTGGTGAACGTGATCGCCCCAATTATGACCGAACCAGGTGGCCCGGCATGGCGACAGACCACGTTCTACCCGTTCTCATTAACTGCAGCATTGGCCAAGGGAGGAACGGTGTTTGAACCAAAACTCTCATCAACCACAGTGACCACACCACGATATGGCGAGGTAGATGCCGTAGACGCCGTGGCTGTGCGCTGCGCTGATGGGTCAATTGCTGTGTTTGCTGCAAACCGCGCACTTGACGATGACGCTGCTTTTGACATCACACTGCCTGCCGACTGCGGCACTACTGTTGAGGCAACAACCCTCCACGATGATGACATCTATGCTGCCAATACGCTTGATGATCAGAATCGTGTAACTCCATACACCAACACCACAGCTGTGATGGATGCTGATACACACACCGTGCACGTCAGCCTGCCACCAGTTAGTTGGACCGCGTTACATATTCGCTGAGTATGTGAAGCAATATGCCACGGTGGTACATGCAGCAAGCGGATTATTGCTTTGCATGGTGTTGAATTACGGATTTTGCTGGTTAATTATCGGGTTGACGCACGATGCACCACGTCATACGACGTGGTGTAAGTGCGTGCTTCGCCGTCATAACCATTAATACGGTCAATCAGCATATCAATAGCATGACTGGCGTAGTCGTCGATATGTGGATCAATAGTGGTTAAACCCGGCATACTGAATTCAGCATCAGGCACGTTATCGAAACCAATAACCTGTACATCGCGTGGCACACTCAGTCTACGGCGTTGCAGTTCCGCAATTACTCCAATCGCTACAGCATCGTTCATACAAACGATGGCCTGAGGCATTGGAGCATCGAGATCGTCTAACAATTGAGCGACAGCATCGCGCCCACTGGATTGCACCCAGTCAGAGTTGCGTATCAGCCGCTGATCAATGTCTAATCCACGTTGAACATAGGCTTCACAATAACCGCGGGTTCGCAACGTACTGGTTGTTTCTATAAATGGCTCGTTGCTAGTAGAACTGTCAACATCGTCAGTGTTGGCTGTTATGTGACGCAGAGCGTCATCGCTGGCAGTTCCACCGATCAGTGCTATACGGTGACATCCTGAATCCAACAATTCACCTACTGCAGTGCGTACAGCCTCCGTATTGGGCATTGTGACCCAATCAACAAGGCCATGCACGTCGTAGTCGCCAACAGCGACCAGCGGATATGGTTGCCGCAGAGTTTCTGTATCAGCACGGAGCGGGTGATTGACAAAGAAAATCCAACCGTCTGCTGCCAAGCGTTGTGTATCGGGCAGAATGGCCTCAATATTGCCCTCATTTCCGTAAGTAACAGTGATCACAGCGTAACCACGTTTGCGCGCAGCAGTCACCATACTGCTTGCCAAATACGGCATAAACGGTTGGTCAAAGTCACTTAGAGCAAGGCCCAGAAGCTGCGTTCCCCCGGTTTTCATGGCACGTGCTGACATATTTATTCGGTAGCCGAGTTGCTTAATCGTTTCTTCTACACGTGCGCGGGTTTCTGGGCGCATACTACCGGTGCTATTAATAACATTCGACACTGTTTTGATTGATACGCCTGACTCACGAGCGACGTCGGTAATAGTGACACGTTTAGGCATTATTCCCCCTGAAGTTTCCCCAGCTAGTTGGCAGCGTACGCCGCCTTGCACAATTCTCAAGCATAACGTGTCCGTGTCGAATTGTCAGACACGGTGTGGATTCGCAGAATTCCAATGCTGATGGCAGTGTTCTTAGAATATGCGATATGAGCGGATATATTCCCACAATGGAACAAGTTGACGAATTACATCGCAAAGCTGCACCATCGCAGGCAGCATACGAGCTGATTCATACGCATTGCATGATTGTGGCACAGATTGCCTACCAGTTAGCGTGGCACCAGAATGAGTTGTATCGGCAAGCTCACGTACAGGACGGAGACGCTCACAGCAACAATGATTTTACCGCTAAGGCTGGTGGTACCACTGTAAACACTGCATTAGCAGATACTTTTGCTACGAGTTCTGATACAGCAGATTGTGATCGCACTACTTTGGCAAACAGTGCCCCAGTTATCGGTGGTACAGTGCCAGAGCGTTTGCTGGACGAACATCTAGTGCAAATCGGGGGTATGCTGCATGACATTGGCACATATATGGTATTGAAAAAGAAACATAACGGGTGTAACGGTACCGCGCTGAAATTCAGTTCACGGCGGTATATCCAGCACGGCATGCTCGGCTATTTGTATTTACTGTCTGAAGGAGTAGACGAGTCGATAGCATTATTCGCCCGTAACCACACCGGCGTGGGATTAACACGTGAGCATGTAATCGCGCAGGAGTTGCCATTGCCACCGGATGATTATGTGCCAACAACACTTGAACAAGAGACGGTAATGGTTGCCGACAAATACCACAGCAAGTCGGTGCCGCCAAAATTCGTATCGGTGGACGCCTATACAGCACGTGCAGAACGGTTTGGTGACGATAACCGTCAACTATGGCTTGACCTAGTTGATCAGTATGGGCGTCCTGATATTCCAGCACTCGCTGAGCACTGGAATATGACGATGATCTGAACAGATCCCTGAATATATATGAGTTAAGCGCGGCCCAGTACACACCAGACCGCGCTCATAGTACTCATAGCGCATTAGCTTCTACGCCGTTAGTTATAGCAGCGTCGTTAGTTGTACAGCAGAATTAGAGTTCGACCACGCGGTCCGTAATTTCTGCCACCGCCTCATCGGATGTGACGATGATGACACATCGCTGCGGATCGCCGTGGGCAATGGTATGCAGCACGTCGAGAATAGTAGAGCATTCCTCATCGTTCAAGCCATCAGCTGGCTCGTCGGCGACAATAATCGTCGCCTCGCAGCAGATAGCGCGTGCAATAGCCACACGACGCTGATCAATCGTCGGCAACTTGCTGACAACAGTGGTAAAGGATTCCTCACCAAGACCCACCGACGCCAGCAATTCACGAGCAAGCACCTTCTTGGGTTTAAGGAAGGTACGGCCAGAAGCATCCATTGTGTAAACAATATTGTCGAGGGCAGTGAGCTTCTCTCGTACAGCATAAATCTGCGGGATCACGCCAACACGATGGCCACGCAGCTCAGACTGCTCATATTGCATATAATTGGCGCTTTTATTCATCACGCTACCGCTGGTTGGGTAGAGCATGCCGCTCATCAGTCCAACAAGCGTGGTGCGCAATTCATCATCGTCATCCGGAATGAGCACAGCGTAGACGCCGCCAGCCTGGAACGCAAGATTGAGCTGATCAACAACGTCGCGTCCTGATTTGCGATTGCGATAGCTTACTGCGTCAAACGCAAAAGTCGGATTGGACTTAAGAAGGATTGCATCCTCTTTGTTGCGCAGTTCACGATCGATACGAGATGACACCGTGGAAGCCGTTGTACGACGGCGAGAGGCACGAACCGAATGTTCAGCTGCCAGGCGCGGCGCATCCAGCGTAGCGTCGGTAGACGGGGTAGTCTCCTCGTCATTCGTTGCAGACACAGCCAAGCTGAGCGTTTCGTTAACATGCGCAGCATTGGAATCCACTACATCGGTGTTGTCAGTACGTGCACCGGCAGTTTCTTTTTCGGTCTCTTCTGCTACTTCAACCGTTGTTTCAGCAACTGCTTCAGATTGAGTTTCAGCCTTACCTTCAGAGGAATCGGCGTGCGCTACTTCAGTAACAGCATCTGTACCGTCGCCGCTGTTACTGCTTGCAGATGCTTCACGACCAGTCAGATCGTGTGCAGCGGTTTCGCTGGTAACTTCCTGATCGGCATCTACGCTGACATCATTGCTGCTGTCTGTGCGCTTGGCGCTATTGTCTGACGCATCTTCGTCTGTAGATGAGCTGCCGGTTTCAATAATCGCTTCTGCTAAATCAACAAGGGATTCATCAATATCGTCGTCAGCGGGATCGGAATCGTACGGGTTGTCGATAAGAGTCTCTTCATCGAGGACAATGGCATCGTCGATCATCAAGATGTTGTCGTCCTCATCATCTGGAGACTGTTCGCCATCATTGCTGTCGTCTTCGTCATCATCGTCAAAAACAATGCTGAAGTTCACTGATTCTGCGAACTCATCAAGAGGTTCCGCCTCTTCAGACCTTTCTGTTTCTGCACTATCGGTAGCGCCAGAATTGTCGGCTGCACCTTCTTTAGCAGATGAATCAACATTGTTATCGTCTACAGCATTTGTGGTGTCGATAGCATTTTCTGCAGAGTTACTGGCCGCAGAATCTGAGGAATCTGTACCTGTAGCATTAGCGTCAACAGCGTCAGCAGCGTCAGTGGTAGTGGCGGCGGTCGTGTCGTCACTCATCGCCCCGCCCTTAAACTCATCGTCGGTTCCAGTGGTCGGATCGGTGGTCTCGCTCATCAGGCCTCCTTTGTCTGCATGTCGTCCGATGAATTGTCATCTGAAGCTTCAGTATTGTCGCCTTCGCTGTCATCGGCGACAGGAACGCTGTCAACATCAGCTGGTACTTCAGTACTATCGTCTTCAGAAGCAATGGACGTTGCTTCTGCTGGTTCTACAACAGTACGATGTGCGAACACCGAGCTTGTCGGGAAGAGTACTACGCGCAACATAGCCACAATTGCATACAGCACACATGCGCCAAGCCCCCATCGAATAACCTGCCACACCTGTTCAGCAAGAATAGTGGTGTCATGACCGTCGGCTAAAGCAGCGCCGAGCACACCAGAAGAGAACCCGCCAGCTAACGCACCAATAGCGAATGCCGGTATGAGCATAATCCACGTTTCCATCATGAACTGCCAGCCAAGGCGTATTTTAGAAACGCCAATCACAAGGCCCATGCCGATTTCTTCGCGACGTCTACTCACATTCGATATCGTGATCGCCAAAAGAATCAAGCCACCGGCAATCCATAAAACAACCATCACGATTTGCATGGTGTCAGCCAACGAGACGAGCGGAGCGATGGATTCTTCATATTCCTCAATCGTTGGCGAAGAGACCTCATAGCCATCCTTCAAACCAGCGTCGGCCATGGTTTCTACAAAAGTCTCATACGCAGACGGGCTGCTGAGAGTAAAAGAAATATTAAGGTCGGGAATTGACCAGCCTTCAGCGTCAGTAGTATCCAGCTCCAAAGTGACAGCGAACGTGTAATAGCTGACATAAATAGCATTGACGCGGTTATCTTTCGACAATGCAGCATCGTCGCCACGACCTTCAGGAGCATCATCGTCAACATATTCGTAAATACCGCGCACGGTGAGTTCGTACGTGGTATCAGCGTCGGTTGGATCGCCGACTGTAATAGTGTCGCCTACTTCCAAACCGTTAGCATCAGCAACTTCACGAGAGATGAGTGCACCGTAAGGAGCGTAGCCGTAATAGCTTAAATGCTTACCTTCAACAACCTTGTACCGGCCAGTCTCATTGGCTTGAGCGGCATCCAATGTATAGAACGACTGCAGAGTAAATTCGCCGCCAGTGTCGTCAGAATCAGCGTCGGAATCTCCGGTGGCAATTGCCTGAATTGAATCAGTCTGACGAACTGGGATAGATTCAGATAACGTGTATTCGAACGACAATCCCATCGTTTGCGCAGCCGTTGCGTATTCGGTGTAATCATCCCAGGTCAGCAGGTTTTCTTCTGCCCAGCTGGGATCGGCACCATCGCGGTCAGCGTATCCCTCGTCAGATAAGCGAATAACAGCCGACGGTGTCAAAGAATCATAAGCTGTGCCGTTAGCAGTCTCGTTTTCCTGAAGAACTGCGAGTCCGAACATTGAACCGAATGAGACGAGCAGGGTGACCAGTATGGCGAGTAGCGTGCGCCACTTGCGTCGGACCACTGCGGTCCACGCGTTCTTAAGAACGAACATGCGGTACTTCTCCAGTTTCTCTCGGCCCGATACCTTGCGCTGCACGGCATGGCGGCGGGCACTGCCGAACATTGGACGGGATGCCATGCGAGGTGGTCGCGAGATGCGCGCAGGCAGGCATCCCGTAATTTAACACTATGATCAGGCTTTGTGTATGTTTTCTTGCGCACATCTGTTATACCCCTTAGGGAAGTCTGAAAGACAGCTGAGAGGTAGTCAAGTTATGTGCTGCGTCGCACATGAGAATACCAGACAATACTTGTAATAGGCGGGCTATTGCAGCGGCGATGGACGGGCGTTGACATCGGTCGACGAGTTAGTTGTTTATCTGTGTTTTATCCACAAGTATTGCTACACCATGCTGAGACTCCGCATAGCTATTGGTTATATCCACAAGTCCACAAGTATTGCGCATGGCAGTAATGCTGAATATTCAGTCATGCCACAGTTAGCCAGTGTGCGACGATCAATCGGATGGTTCGGCCTGATTGATTCCGACCTGATTGATGTGGAAGGGGAAAGCGTGGCTGCACTGAAACGGAGTACAGATGAATTCTCGGTACTGACCGGCGTACAAGAACAATGTTGTGGTGCCATAACACAGGAAACAGCACCCTATAATGACGAGGATATTGCAGACTATGTGGCGCAGATACGTCGTTGTGCTGCGTACTCGATACTGCGATGGGGAAGTAATGAGTCGCAATGCCTTGAGACAGCGCAGTTGCTGCTGACTAATCCTGAGTTAGGTATGAGTATGTTGTGCGAAAACGAGGATACGTGTGATGTGCTCGATATGCCTACAGACATGTGCAGCCGTCGTGTGGTCGACTATCTAAAAAGTTTGCGCGTTCACAGCGATATGCAGTATGCGCGTGCACTTGCTCATGGCGATGCGTTGTTGCCGTTATCAACTGATGCAAATCACGCCTGTGGTTTCGCTGAGGTCGATGCTCGGTATCTGTACGACGCACACCGTGTAGTTCCTGCCTACAAAGCGTTATGGCATGAGGATACTGTTTGCAGTGCTGGCATCATGGATCAAGTAGCGCATGGAAACCCACCAACAATGCCAATATGGCGGAATGTGGTGTATTTGGATGATTTAACACAATCGTTGATGGGGGCATCATTTGCAACTGACTTGATAGTGGGATTCGCTGCGCGTGATGAGGAGAGATTTACTGAAGGTGTTGAACAATTGGAACAATTTGCCGCATGTGTGGAGTCGGCAGGTTTTGCTGCCCTGCCGGGCGTTGTTTTAGGAACGTATGCGGCAGATATAGATGTATCTGTATCGCTAACTCCACAAGAGTGGCATGCCAAACGCCGCATTGTGAATAAAGTGGGTGACAGTATGGCGGCAGTTGTTCTCTGCCGTATGCCGAGTGACAATCTTGCTCGTCGAGCAGCGTTAGCAATGATCACCTGTGACGTTGACGGGTATGCCGCTTTGGTGCGGGAAATTCGTGGGATACCTGGTCGTGGGATACTTGACCGACATAACGAAATGTTATGAGAAACAATGAGCCTGCTGCGGAAGAATTGCATAACACAGCAAGGCTGCCAAGATACGGTTGCTGCTAGTGGAATATCCGCGCTTACTAGACTTGGCACATACGCGTTACGCAAAGCACGTTTTAGAGGTGAAGCAAGTCTTAGAGGTGGAAATACCCGCTCTTACCTGACTTGGCAGTTTACCCATGAACAACGAGTGTGGCAGTTAAGGCCAGATGGTCAGTCCCTTCGATTGCAAAAGCCTCCACATGAGTTGGAGTGACACGTGACGTGCACAGCACATGATCAAGAACAATTCGAGGCCATGGCATCCATGAAGGGAATGTGGGTACGGCACCTTGAGCAACAGTGAGATTAGTATCCCGGAATCCCGCTGTGAGCAGAGTGCGGAAGCTGGGATGGTCAAGGGCTGAATTTAAATCGCCAAGTACAACAGTGTCATAACAGAATGTGCTGGTGTCGCCCTGCTGAGGACGTATTAAATCGGTTAAGCCGATAATGCCCTGCGACCACTGGCGGCATCCGCGCATCGGAGATTTGGTATGTGCTGAAGTAAAAGTAACTACAACTGTGCGTGTATCAGAGAGCGGTTCGCTACTGGTGACGTTGCATGAGAAGTCTGTCTTGTTAGCAGACTCGTTGGCAGAAGATGCAGTACTTGCACTGTTTGCAGCGTCAACGCTGTTAATGCTGCCAATGCTGTCAGCACTGGCAATACTGTTGTTTGCGTCGTCGAATTCGTAAGCGGGAATTGGTTGGGGAAAGGCTACAGTGAACGATGGCACATCAGCTGCAGGAATATCAACTGCCGATACCTGTGAGGTTATTGGCTCAAAACGAGTCCATACACCGTTGAATCCACCGTTATCTGTGGGTTTGTCTTTGCCGAGTTGGCGGTAGGGCAGTAGCAGCGACAATCCGTTTAATTCAAGATCGGCTACGAGTTCAGGTGTTAGCTCCTGCAATGCCAACACAGCAACGCAACGCGTGCGCACGGCGGTAATAATATCTTCTGCATTAGCACGTCCATACCGGCAGTTGAGTGTCATTACTGTGAAGCGGGCCAGAGGATTACCAGCTAAATCATTGTTGATTGTGGCGACAGATGATTCTGTTGTGCTGCTTTTGTTGTCAGTGATAGAAGCGTGAACAGGGATGAATAAGGATTCCATCCATTCAAATGGCAAGCAGCAGCGCCAATAAGGAACACTGTCACACGCAAGAACAAGAGTTTCTACCAGAGCAAGACCAAAAACTATCCATTCGCCAAGCATGCCGGCAAGAATTGTGCATATCAGAGCTGGAACCCACAGAAACGGTATCAACGCAATCACGTAAGGCAAAGGCATACGCCCTTCGGATCCGGCAGGTAGCCAACGTAGTGCTGCCCATATAAGAAGCAACACAAGTGCAATCAGCAACAACCAGAGCATGGAGAATCCTTCAGTGATGGGACGTGTACGTGCCACTATAAGCGCGATGCTTGAGCTTCACCGCAGGTGCGTCGTATTTTGCACTGAATCAGACGACATATGGGGTGTTGCGCTGATGACAGCTTTTCAGGATGCTTCGGGATACGACAGTATTTGTGCAGCGTATGGCGATACGTAACGGCATACACGTAATACTGATATTTTCAACAATTCGCCGATAGTACACAAAAGGTATTGCCAGCGCGTTGGTGCCGACAATACCTTTTGTACAGAGTTAGCCTATTTAGCCTGTTTGGCTGTTTGACTATTTCTATTGAGCTATTTAGTGACCCAACAATCCACCTAAACCGCTGCCGAAGTTCGGCGGCAAATCAGCACCATTGTCGCCGATCGCATTCTGCAAACCAGCAGGTAACGCAGGATTCTGAGGCTTCTTCGCGAACGCTGAACCGCCAGACGACTTTGAGTCTTTACCAGACAGACGGTTACGCAATGCTTTCTCCTCAGCTTCACGCTTCATTGGGTTACCAGACTTGGACCCCTTCTTTTTACCCTTCTTGCCTTTACGGTTGACTGCAGAACCATAACCAGCGCCAGCAGCAGCCTTGGTGGTCATACGCTTCATCATCTTGGCGGCCTGTTCAAACCGCTGCAGTAGCGCATTAACCTGCGAGACACTCACACCAGAACCATAAGCAATACGCGCACGCCTTGAACCGTCGATAATCTTCGGATTACGTCGCTCAGCAGGAGTCATAGACCGGATAATTGCCTCAGTGCGGTCAATCTCACGCTCATCAAGCTGCTCCAAAGCCTGACGATTCTTCGCCATGCCAGGAATCATTCCCAGCAAACTCTTCATCGAACCAAGTTTGCGCACCTGCTGCAGTTGATCAAGGAAGTCGTCCAGGCCAAAATCCCCGTCGGCCATCTTTTGGGTGGCCTTACGCGCCTGTTCCTCATCGAACTGCTTCTGCGCCTGCTCGATGAGGGTGAGAATATCACCCATATCGAGAATACGGGAAGCCATACGATCGGGATGGAAAACCTCAAAATCCTTAAGGCCTTCACCAGTGGACGTGAACAGAATTGGTTTACCGGTGACGCTGGCCACCGACAATGCAGCACCGCCGCGAGCATCACCATCGAGCTTGGACAGTACCACGCCGGTAAAATCCACGCCCTCGTCGAAAGCCTTTGCTGTGCGTACCGCATCCTGGCCGATCATAGCGTCGATAACAAAGAGAATCTCGTGAGGTTGCACGGCGTCACGAATATCACGCGCCTGCTGCATCAACACCTCGTCAACACCCAAACGGCCAGCCGTATCGATAATTACGGTGTCATACAGCTTCTGCTTAGCCAACTCAATCGAGTCGCGTGCGACCTTCACCGGGTCGCCAGTTGTCAGGCCGGGGGTTGATACCTCGTCGCCGCCGTCAGATTGCACGCCTTTCTCAGGAGCATATACCGGCACGCCGGCGCGCTCGCCGACTACCTGTAGCTGTGTTACTGCGTTCGGACGTTGCAAATCAGCTGCCACCAACAGAGGTGTATGCCCGGAATCCTTGAACCAATAGCCAAGTTTGCCGGCCAATGTGGTTTTACCAGCACCCTGCAGGCCTGCGAGCATAATAATTGTCGGAGGATTCTTAGCGAAATTCAGTGGGCGGTCAACGTCCTTACCGAGGATGTCATTAAGCTCGTCATAAACAATTTTGACAACCTGTTGCGCTGGGTTCAGTGCCTCGGAAACTTCCTGACCAAGTGCACGCTCGCGGATATGACCCGTGAATGAACGCACTACTTCGAGAGCCACGTCGGCATCGAGTAGAGCGCGGCGAATCTCGCGAATAGTGCCGTCGATGTCCGCTTCGGAAAGCTTGCCTTTGCTCCGCAAATGCTTGAAAGCATTCGAGAGCCTATCTGTTAAAGAACTAAACGCTGCCATAATGCTCCTCAGTGTAGCTGTTCAGCAGGAAAACCGCCGCAAAAACTCAAGTTTGTGACTGGGTGCGTTTGTTGTAAGGCAGATGTTGATGGCAGCAGTGCAGTGTCCAATAGTCAATGTTTTGAAAACAGCATGGCACGGTGTTTGTTATATGCATTATGCATATGTTTTTTATGCATAAAGATTTTGTAAAGAGTTGGTGTTGTCGGGTATCGCAGATATCGCAGAAAACCAGCGAAAACATCTATTTTCTTTCCATGCTGATGGCTTAATCAACATGTGTCATTTTTGTATAATAATAAACGGCAGTAATTTCAGGTATGTTGAATTGTTTCAACTGTTCCTGGACACCCCTATACGCAGACATGCCATGCATGCGTAGCTAGGGGCGACGTCGGATTCGTGTGGATCATCGTTGATTGCTTGGTAGCTGGAAATTGACCAGTTTTGAGAGAGAAGAGCGATACACGCAAGTGCCGCCGCCCATGGTTGCGCGTCAAGCAGACTGCCGTGCAATATGGAAGGACCTTGATGCAGTACAAACGGATAGAACGCAAAGCGTTAACGGTAGGCATTGCCGTCAATATTCTTATGGTGGTGCTGGGAACCATCGTGTTCTTTATGACGGGCCTCAAATCCATGTTCCTAGACACGTTCTTCACGGTGATCTCCGTTTTCTCGGGGTTCGTCGCGACGTTCCTGTCTTCACGCACCGTGCGCACTACCGACCGGTTCCCGAACGGTATGTTCGCTCTGGAGCCGATTTATGCAATTTGCAAAGCGATTTTCACCCTCGCCTTGCTGGTGTTCTCTTTTGTTGACGTAGCGCGCGTTGCTTACGACTACTTCTTCTTCGGAGTTGGCGAACGCATGACTATTGGCCCAGTGGTGATCTACGAGATTGTCACCGTGGTGATGTGCGCTGCATTGCTGATGTACTACCGCCACAAGAATGCGCAAATTAATGGGTCGAGCACCATGCTACAGGCTGAATCACAGAGCACTCTTGTTGACGGTCTTATCTCATTCGGCATCGGTATCGCGGCTGTGATCCTGTTCTTCTTGCCTGATGGCACGCCGCTCGACTTCTTGCACTACACCGGTGACTTTTTCATCACTACAGCCATTGTGATTATGGCACTGAAGGAACCAGTTCAGGTGTTGCACGACTCGTTCATTGAACTCATTGGTGGTGTGTACGACGACGATGGTACTAACGCGTTTGTTGAGGAGCTTGCTCAGCAGCATTTGCCAGAAGGTACTGAATACCAGCGGACGCTGATCTTCAAAACAGGTATGAACTTCGAGGTTGATGTGCACCTGTCAGGAACAGACGAAACGATCAGCATCTCTGATGTGAACAAGTGCAAGCGTGAGCTTGAATCAGCGTTGAAGAAACGTCTTCACATTGTTGATGTGGATTTTGCTTTCGACTAAAGCTGGAGCATAGTTGCGTGTTATCCCCTGCTTACATGTGTTGTGAGCAGGGGTTTTCTTGTTGTTAAAAGGTGGGCTATAGGCCCCAAACGTGTTGATGGTTTTCAGTATCAGCACTGTTCGCGCCTTGTAAATATGGGCTGAAAGTTGGGTCGGCCCAACTTTGTACCCGGTCAAAACGTGTTGATGGTTTTAATGGTTTTCCTAAGTCAGGAATAGCTTGAGACCTTCTCATAGTTTCTCATGGTCACATGACGGGCTATGAATACGGTTAAATGCCCTGTGTGCGAGAGCACAATGGTGTGGAATAGCAAAGATGGACCAACACAGTGGGACAAGAGAATTGTTTGAGCAGAGCTGCACCACACTCAACGCCATAGAGAAAGACTGGGACTAGCCATCAACACTTTCTGACCTACTAGCCTTTATTGATTGTTTGATTGATGAGCGTGAACGATCACTCTTGCTTGTTTTACGGGTTATGGACTGTCTCCTATTTTTGGACACAAATAGGAGACAGTCCAAAACATGTTGAAAACCAGCATCAGCGCATGTTGCTGCGCTAAGCCAATGACCATGTAGAGCCG
>CAYQJZ010000029.1:0-23566 GCA_964417995.1 uncultured Bifidobacterium sp. | reverse complement strand
GAATTGTCCTCAGATTAACGTTGTATCGTGTATGCGAATGAGATTTGATACACACTCAAGAATCTGAGGGGGTCCTCACTTATGACCAATCGTTCTGTGTCTTCTCGTGTCCGTATTCTGCGCATCTGTGCCGCTATTGCCTCTGTGGTTATTGTGGTCGCATTGTGTGTAACACTGCAGCCGAATATTAGTGATGCGATTCACTCTGCACGCGTTGAGCGTCTTAGCGCACAAATTGAAAACATTTACACCACCGACTATCAGGATGAGATGGATGAGGAGTTAATCGCCGAACGCGACGAGGAAACCCACAGCATCGATAACATCTATGTCAAAGAAAATCCGTACGGCACTAACACCACCTCGCTGTACGTGTATTTCACCACCGACGATGCCACTAGCGTGAGCTACACTGTCAGCTCTGACGGCTACGCAGACTTCTCAGCAGACGCTTACCAAGGCGACGACTACATGACTGAACATGAGTTCCTGGTGCTGGGTTTGATTCCCGATCAGAGCAACACCATCACGTTCACTATTACTGACGAAGACGGTAACGAAACAACAACCAGCATTGACTATGACGGTCCTTCTCTGCTGGGAACAGAAGAAATCCAGCTTGAACAAACAGTCAGCGCTGACGACGGCACTGACTTGGGCAACGGCCTGTATGCGATTCTTGGTAACGATAGCGACGACCAGGACTTCATGTTCTACTACGACACCAACGGTGTACTACGTGGTGAAATTCCCATCCTGTTCTATCGCAGCCACCGTCTGCTGTTCGACGACGATGGTTTGATGTGGTTCTCGGTATCCACCGAAAAGATGGTCGGTATGAACCGTCTCGGCAAGTTGGAGAAAATTCTCGACTTGGGTGATGACTATATTCTGCACCACGATTACGCTTTCGACGAGGATCAGAATCTAGTATTGCTTGCCACCGAACTCAACCGTGACGACAACTGCGTGCAAGATCAGATCATTAAGCTCGATACTGACACTGGTGAAGTAACGCCGTTGTTGGATTTGGCTGACATGTTCCCGGAATACAAGGAGATCACCGATCACGCAGGTATTGACGAATCTGATCTGACTTTGACTGGACGTTGGGATTGGATTCATCTCAATACCATTCAAATTTTGCCCGATGGTTCTGCCCTGTTCTCGGCACGTGAAACCTCAACGATTATCAAGGTGAATGATCTTGAAGGCACACCAACGCTTGACTGGATGGTCGGCGAATCCAGTGTGTGGGATGGTACCGAGTATGTTGACTCGTTCCTGACCAAGGTTGGTGATTTCTCCGATACTGGCGGACAGCATTCGATTACTTATGTTGAAGATGACTCGCTGGAAGATGGACAGTATTACATCTACATGTTCGACAACAACTATGGTTCTACTGATTCGCGTTCGGATTTCGATTGGACCGTAATTGACGGTATTTGCACAGAGTACAACGTCAATACTGAAGGCGCGTATTCGCAATTCCGCCGTTACCTGATCGATGAGAACGAAGGCACCTATACCGAGGTTGCTGCGTTTGATGTGCCTTATTCGCCGCTTGTTTCTTCGGCACAGCAGCTTGATAACGGGACGATTCTTATCGATTCCGGTATGCAAGGCCTGTTTGGTGTCTACGACGAGGACGGTACATTGCTGGCACAGTTCAGTATGGAACTCAACTCCAGTTATATTTACCGCGTTTACCAGTACGATTTCGTCGGTTTCTACTTCGCATAGCACACAAGCAAACCGGTAATCGGTAATAGATAGCCGATACACATAGGGCGGGTAACGTTGTTACTCGCCCTTTTTGTATTACCTTCTGCGTATGTGGTGTCTATAGATCCCCTATAACTCCACATTTTGGCAACTCCGAGCTTATAGAATGTCGCTTATGGGTTTGTTCGATTCGTTGTTCGGCCGTCGGCAAGCGGCTTCCACCCCGTTGTCACTCACGTTTACGCTTGATAATGCTGGATACGTTTACGATGACGGCAACGTTGGCTTAGAACCCACGACCTTGACTCTTACCGAACGGCGTGTGGCTGTTATCGGTTTGAATGGCTCAGGCAAAACAACGCTGCTCAAGTTGCTCGATGGTGCATTAACGGCATCAAGTGGTTTGGTAACAATCAGTGGTGACGACGAGGTATTGAACCCATCGATTAAAAAACAGAACACTCGCATCATGCAACTGGTGGGTCGTGTTCGTCGTGAAGAAATCCCCAATGCCTACTACAAAGCCGATCATGTATCTGCGGCTGTTGACGCCGATGTGAAGAAGCGTCATATTCCTGAAACGGAACGTCAGGCAATTATTGGTGATTTATTTGCGCATTTTGGATTATCAGAGATTGCACGCCAACCGGTGTCTTCCCTTGATTCAGAAAAACGCCACCTGTTAGCTGTTGTAGCCGCGCTGGCCATGTCTCCCGCTGCCATTGTTGCCGATGAACCCACCAAAGGGTTGGATGAAAACGGTACGGCCACTGTTGCCCGAGCCTTGTTTGGCTACAACACGCAAGTGGTATTTGCTACGCATGATACGGACATGATTATGCGCCCTGAGTATGCCATTGATCGTGTGTTGGTGCTTGATAACCACCGTATTGCTTTCGACGGTACTCCTGCTGATGCTGTTGATTTTTACAATGATCTGATCAGGCGTGTTTACGAGGCTTCTCGTGACTAACAGCACCAGTGGTGTACCTGAGCACTTGAGATGTAACCTGACTTACATACTGTTCACGGGGACTTTTTGTGCACTTCACGATGGTTCTACGGGCTATGGCTGCATCTAGTTTTGTTTTTTCGTAACCATTTTCAGTCCATCGCATCATGCAGCAATCTAATTGGTACAAACCCAGGGACTCCCTGTCAACAGTGGCCAGCAGAACACGATCAACCAAGCATAGTGTTAACAACGGCCAGTATCGCTCGAATATTGCGAGTGAACGTCTCCTGTTCAGGTAACAGTGACACCGCCAGATACCCGTTGGATGGCATATCGAAGAAGTACCCTGGTTGCCCGGTGAGATGATAGTCGGCAATTAAACGCAGTATGAGAGCATTCTCATCAATGGTTGCGGGTATACGCAAGAGTACATTCCATCCACCTTCAGCACGCAACACAGAAACCACACCATAAGGATCCTCATCCAGTAGACGGTGCAATAGGGCGAGGTTACTGCGTACACGTTGCCGCACTATGGTGGTCTGTTCCGGCGCGGTATAAAGAAGTTCGGGTATTTTCTCGGCAATAATATCGCTCATGGGCAGATAGTCGTCAGCAATCATGTCAAGGCGACGCATTGCCTCAATTACGTCATTGTCTGGCCCCGAGACTTCGATCCAACCAACTTTGGCGTGTGGGGCAGCCAACATTTTAGAGAACCCATCCAGCGCAAAGGTAAGAGCATCATTGCAGCCAGCGAGACGCGTATTACCGGGGAACGGTTCGAGTGAGTAATCGTAAAACACCTCATCGGCAATCACCGCAATACCATGTTCGCTACAAAGAGACATAACCTCACTACGTTCTGCGGTTTTGACATATGAGCCACTGGGATTGTTGGGGTTAATCAGCACTATGGCGCGAATGCGCTCAGCATCAGGCCCATCTAATAGTGCCCGCAGTCCTGGCACGTCAATACCCCATGAGCCGTCATAGAACAATGGGTAATTGAGTGTGCGCACGTTTTCCAATCGTGCAATTGAGTCAATCAGCGGGTAACCGGGTTTGGGAGCTAACACCACGTCGCCGGGGTCGCACAATAGTTTCATTAACCATGAGTAAGCCTGAGAGGTGGAGCTCAGTAGATACAACCGGTTGGGATCAACTGGACGACGCAACGATGCATCGTTGTTGTCACGCTGTGACAAGAAGCGAGCCACTGCTTCGCGTGCTGAGTGTGGACCGCGCGGATTGGCCGTATATACGCTTGGTATGTGTGCAGGTGCTAAGCCGTGCCGCGTGGGGTTGGAATCGTTCACAGCACCCAGCGTTACACCGCTTGCACGGGCTTGCTTCTCGGCGAGCGCTATTGGATTAGGGTCGCTGATGTCTACGCGGGAAGAAAAATGCACGCCTCTACCCTACTACCAGCTGTCAGGTTTTCTGCCGTACACAGCAGTTGCGGCAACAGGGGTTTGTATTGAATACAATAGCGCCGCCTCTTTGATGGAAGCGGCGCTGTATAGGTCAACGATTGTTCAGTATTCCTCACGTGTGAGTGTGTGAGTGTTAGCGTTGTTCAACGCTTCTGACTGAATCCGTTATTGTTTGGTGCTGGCGTAATAGGCAGCGCCAACGATGCCGGCTTCATTGCGAAGTTTGGCAGGAACAATTGGTGTCTTGATGTCAATATGCGGCAGGAACTTGTCGCTGTGACGGCTAACGCCGCCGCCTACAACAAACAGATCTGGGTTGAAGTATTTCTCCATCAGACTGTAATACTTGGTGAGCCTCTTTGCCCACTTCTTGTACCCGAGATCTTCGCGTTCGCGCACCGATGACGCGGCATATTTTTCAGCGTCGCCTTTACCCTTTGGCAGTTCAATATGACCAAGTTCACTGTTGGGAATGAGCACGCCGTTGTAAATCAGTGCAGTGCCAATACCTGTGCCCAACGTGGTGGCAATAACCAGACCGTCTTGCCCCTTGGCGGCACCGAACTGTTGTTCGGCCAGACCCGCAGCATCCGCGTCGTTTACCACAACAACAGGACGGTCGCATGCTTCAGAGAATACAGCCGTAACGTCTACGCCAATCCATGACTGATCGAGGTTGGCCATAAAATCCAGGGGGGTTCCTGGTTTGATGGGAGCAGGGAAAGCAATACCGACTGGAGCGGTTGCAGGAACATCAAAGTGATCAAGTTCTTGACGAACGATATCGGCGACAGCTTGTGGTGTGGAAACCTCAGGAGTGAGGATCTTCAAACGCGGTTCGGCGAATTCGCCCTTTTCTAAATTTACGGGCGCAGCTTTGATGCCCGACCCTCCGATGTCAACGCCAAAAGCCTGTGCTGTTTCAATCATCTTTGACCTCTCTTAGTAGGTTTGGTGGTTAACGAACCGGTAAGGGCATTGTAACGCGTCAGTGCCGGCGACATGGTGGATCGTTCATATTTGATGCAAACGTATGCACGAATGGCCGATGGCGAAACTGAGAATCTTGCGTAATAATCAGGTTTTATGGCAGAACATACTCAACTTATTGACGCAATCAATATCCGCACTGCTGTGCGCGCTTACGACCCTGATCCGATCGATGATGATACGGCTCGCCAGTTGGATATGACTATTGATGCTGTGAACACGCTCGCAGATTTACGCATTCAGCTGGTACGTGATCAACCTGCTGTTTTTGCTCAGGCGAACGAGTCTGGTCACCTCACACATGCCGCTAATTATCTGGCTGTTGTTGGTCCAACCAATGATGACGAGGCCAAGGAACGTGCTGGATTCTATGCTGAGCGCGTTGTGTTGGCTGCAACATTACGTGGCCTGGGCACCTGCTGGGTGAAAGGCAGTTGGGATTGCGATGAGGCCGCTCGCCATTGCCGTATCAAGTCTGGTGAAGAACTGTATCTCGGTATTGTTATTGGCTATCCGCAGAATCATCAGACGCGTATGTCAACGAGCTACGACGAACTTGTTGATATTCAGCGCACGCATCGAGATAGCAAGAGTTATGAGCAGTTTACTGCGCATATGGATGATGCTGATCGCAACGCTGCACCGCAGTGGTTCAAGAATGGTGTTGAAGCTGCGATGAAGGCACCGAGCGCGATGAACCGTCAGCCGATTGTGTTCTCCTACAATGCCGACGATGACACTGCCACAGCGTCTATTGATCCACATATCGATAGTTCGTGTTCCACCAATGACCTGGGTATTGCTAAATTGCATTTCCAGATTGGTGCTGGTTCTGGCACATGGTCCTGGGGCAACGGCGGCGTGTTTATTCATCAGTAAATCACCGATAGAAGCGTGCGATTGCAGCCCTAAATACGCGCAATCTACCGCAAGATATGCAGGTCGGCACCAGGGTTTATATCCTCACGACATTAGGTTTTATACCCCTCACGGCACTGGGTTTATACCCTCATAAACCGGCCTGCATATAAACGGGTCAATTAAACGGCCTGTAACCCCAACCCAAACGTTCTGAATATTAAACGCTGTATTGATGGATTGTGCTCCGTTGACCGCCGTTAGCTCATATACACGAAAAATAAAATCGGCAGAATGTCAGCTTTATCCAAGTTCTATGCTTGCCGCTTGGCTAGTGTGGACTGTAGCCCACAAACTGAGACTAACCATCAACACCTTTGACCTATAGGCATTGTCTACTCATGTCGACAGCGGTCTTAGCAAATAAACAGTCTTAACAAAAAAATATTTTTAACTGTTGTTTAACTTTTCATACCAATGATGGCATGGGTTTCCAATTTGGATCGTGCAAAAGTTTATGGGAATCTCTCCATCCTTTGATGAGTTTTACCATGCCACTGCATAGATGCGACCGGTCCACAGATATCAGTCGAAGAATTTCTTTAGCAAAGGTCGCTAACGTGCCCAACACAAATAAATGTGGTCGATAATCGCCGTATGCCATAAAATATCGCGCCATATATCCGCGATTACGCATGATGTAGTAGCGGTTCGTGTCCGAAGTTGAGTTGAGCTGGCGTATGCCGCAAATATTCCAGTTATCAATCTCGCGTGTGCGACGTATTACCACATCTTCAATAACAATGGGATTGGTAACCTTGCTGGCAAGATAACCGTAAATAGTGTCATCCCAGTAGATAAAGAACCGCGCATCCGGCAGACCAATTTTCTGTACTACCGAACGTTTAATCAGACCACCTTCAAAACATAATGTGTTCGTTACTCGATAGCCGGCCGGCCCAAAAGATGACGGTGCGATGGGATTGGGAATACCCAACGATATGAGAAATTGATACTGCCAATAGAATGGTCCTCCATCATAGTCGTAACGACTGCCTTGAATAACTTCATGCTGTTCAGTCCACTGAGAGAGTTTATTGATGGCATCAGGCAGTACCATCACATCATCATCCATAATCCAGAACCACTCGGCGCCTAATTCGTAGGCAATTCTCACTCCTTCCGAAAAACCGCCTGCTCCACCGAGATTGTCTTTTTGCGGCGCGTACACAACACGGCTAGTGCCGCCTTGTGCGTCTTTCGATGTACTCCCCCATTTACGAACAAGATTGGTGTTCAGGTCTTCGGCCATCTGCCGTGTATTATCGCTGTTTTCATTGTCAATAACCACAATGCGCCATGGTTGTTCAGTCAGCTTTGTCAATGAATCAAAAAGTAAATCCAGCAATTCTTGACGCTGGTACGTGACGATCACAATAACCAGTTTGTTGATTGAATATGCTTGTGTACGAACGGCCCCACCTTTCCGTCCGCTAGTTGTAGCTTTCTGAGTCGAATGCATGACCTCATTGTGACATTACGAACAACCTTGTAACTTTTAATCCTCTGAGAATTTTCTTAATATCAATGTTGTCAAAATGGCTTTATATCAACGTTTTATCTATCTTCAGCACTTTTAGTCTGACGAATATACGAGCTACTTTTCATCAACTTGCCATCTTTTATCCATACTCTGTCCACGCACTATCCACTTGACACGCCCGGAACTTACAGGATGAAATAACACGTCACGCACTCACATTCCATAGCAGCAACAACTTGATCTCGTCTCTCCATCGTTATATGAATAGAAACGCAAGTTTCAGGGAAGGTGAAATTCCTTACTGGCGGTAATGACGGCGCAACAATCTCAGCTACGAGCTCGTCGGAGCCCGCGACCCGCGCAAGCGGCTGATCCGGTGCGATTCCGGAGCCAACGGTACAGTCCGGATGGAAGAAACGAGGCTCATATGGGAGTACCCTCTCATACCACTAACCATTCCACATCATCGCAGTCGCATTCTCTGTCGCAGTCTGCTACACAGTCCGATACACAGGCCAACACACGCTCCAACGTGCAGCCCAACGCACGTGTCGACACGCGTCCCAGCGCGCGTTCTAATACACAGCCCAACGCACAATCCAGCACACGTTCCAACACACAGCCCAGCACACGTGACACACAATCCAACACACAATCTGATATTCGTTCTCGTGCACGTTCTACACATGCCACAGGTGTTGCTGATTCTGGCCGCTGGTCAACCCGTCGTATCGCTGTTTACGCATTGTTTGTCGCTTTGGCAATGGCAGTGAGTTTTATCGAGTTTCCACTGATTCCCGGCGTGGCCTGGTTGAAATATGATCCTTCCGGCATTGTAGGACTGATCGCGGGATTCGCTTACGGCCCTGCTGCTGCAGTAATTGTCAGCGTGCTCGGATTTGTACCACACCTGTTTGCTGACCCATGGGGCACACTAATGGCCGTAGCTGTTGGCTTGGCTATGAGTGTGCCAGCAGCACTGGTATACCGGCGGATGCGCACGAGACGCAACGCGGTTATCGGTATTATTGTCGGCGCTATTGTTGCTTTGGTCGTAGCAATTATTGGCAATCTGTTGATTACGCCAATCTACGCAAGCATGACTGTTAGTGAGGTCGCTGCACTGGTTGTACCAGCACTGTTGCCGTTTAACCTTGTTAAGCTGGCAATTCACAGTGTAGTGACGTTGTTGATTTATAAACCGATTTCCACCGTGTTGAACCGATGACAGCTGTTGATCTCAACCATGTTGGTTTTAGTTATGACGGCGGTTCAACATGGGCTGTTGACGATGTCAGCGTGAGTATTGCTGATGGTGAGCGCGTATGTCTTGTTGGCCCCAACGGCTCTGGTAAGTCCACGCTGGCACGAGTGATTGCTGGTCTTCATGCTCCCGATACCGGAACGGTAACACTTCTTGGTGAGCATGTGTTCGATACTGATTCCGGGGCGCATCCTGAGGCGTATCGCACTGTACGGCGCAGTATTGGTGCCGTGTTCCAGAATCCTGAAGATCAAATCGTCACCACAGTAGTGGATGATGATGTGGCCTTCGGACCGGAAAATCTCGGTATCAACCGTGATGATATTGGTCACCGTATTACCAACTCGCTAGCTGCCGTTGATATGACTGTTTTTCGTGATGCTGATCCGACTGTAATGAGTGGTGGACAGCAGCAGCGTATTGCGATTGCTGGCATGTTAGCGATGGCACCGTCGATGATTGTGCTTGATGAGCCGACTGCCATGTTGGATACGGCTATGCGTGCCGAAGTAATGCGTATTCTTGATGATTTGCAGCAGCGTGGCGTCACTATTGTTCATGTTACGCATCATCGTGAGGAAACCGTTCATGCTGATCGTGTTATCTGCATGAACAACGGCCGTATTGTTTCTGATATTGCGGGGGGCAATGCTATTGATCTGCCTGATAGCGCAGCGTTTGCCGTTGAGGCAGATGCGAGCAACCCGTTATTGTCAACTGACGATTCCACTAGTGCCATAGATGTATCCACGTCTGTTAACAGCACATCTACCCGTAGCACCACCGCTAGTACTACGCATGCTGGCAACGCATCGACTATCAACAACCAACAGCCTAATCGCTCTGAACCAATTATCACTGTTGATCACCTCACTTTCGCCTACCCTGATGCTGAACCGATAGTCAGCGATCTATCTTTCTCAATTGCTCGCGGCGAAACCGTGGCAATCATGGGACATAACGGAGCTGGTAAATCCACCGTGGCACGACTGCTGTGCGCTTTGGAAAAACCGCATTCCGGCTCGATCACTGTTGCCGGTATACCGCTTGACAAGCCCACTCGTCAGCAGCGGCGAGAACTACGCCAACGCGTTGGATACGTAATGCAACACCCGGAACGACAACTCTTTGCTGATACGGTTGCGCAAGATGTTGCCTACGGGCCAACGAACCAGAAACTCAGCAACAGTGAAATTGACGAGCGCGTTAATGAGTCGTTGTCATTGCTGCATATCAATCATCTTGCCAACCGTTCTCCTTTTGCACTTTCTGGCGGGCAACAACGACTTGCGGCTATTGCTGGAGTTATTGCCTGCCATCCTGACGTGCTTGTTATGGATGAACCAACAGCCAGTCTTGACGCTCATGCCACTGCAATTATTCACAATTTCATTCGCACATTGCACACCATGGGCGTAACAGTGGTGATTATTACGCATTCACAGGCTGAAGCTCAAGCACTGGCCGACCGTGTGATTACTCTTGACCAAACCCAACCGAGCAATAATCACACTCACTGTACTGAAACGCAGCAACCTCTACATCAACGCAGTCCGTTAAAAACAGTGGATCCGCGCGTAAAAATGGCAACATTTCTGGTATTAATGTTTACCGCTTTTGCTATTAGTAACATCGCACAATTAACGCTTGCCGTACTGCTGACTGTGGCAATTGTTGCTGTTGGGCGACTTAACCCGCTGCGATTATTGGCGTCAGTGCGGATGATTCTCGGCATGCTCATTGTTATGGGATTGCTCAACATAGTGTTTGCAAGCAGTGGCGATACTCTTGCCACAATTGGTCCTTTTTCCATAACCACTGGGGGTTTAACTACTGCAGCGTTGTATATGTTGCGTTTCACTCTGGTTATTGTGTTAGGCGCGGTGATAATGAATACGACTACGCCAACGGCGTTAACTGACGCTGTTGGATCGCTGCTCTCCCCCTTGCAGCGTTGTGGTGTGCATACGCAAGAAATTGCACTGGTACTCAGCCTTGCGTTGCGCTTCTTACCTACGCTTGCTCGTGAAACGCACGCTGTTATCGACGCGCAGTCAGCACGTGGAGGAGATATTGAAACCGGTTCACCAGGTAAACGTATTCGTGCATTGGCCGCAATTGTTGTTCCTGTTTTTGCAGGTACGTTACGACATGCCGACAACTTGGCGTTAGCACTGGATGCACGTTGTTATGAGCAGGGCGTGCATCGCACTCATTGGCGTATTATGCGCGTCCGAACACGTGACGTTGCATTAATGGCTACGGCTGCTGTGTATTTAATTCTGTTGTTCGTGCTGCGATAGGTAAAAAACTACCGTGGGTCTGTAGCCCTGCTTTTCTTTGGATTGTCTTCCATATTTTCTTAAGTGAAGAACACTTCGAGTTGTGAGCTAAGCGCTGCAAAACAGAATAGTCCAGAAACCAATCAATTAAGGCAGAATAGCGGTTCACAATTCAGCCACCCTGTCTCTTTACCGCGTGGTATGTCGGCAGTACACTGAATCCATGAACAAGATGCTACGTAGTATTACGGCTGCGTTGTGCCTCGCCACCTTGTCGATCACTCTCGGCGGTTGTGCCGGCAACAACGACGCCACAGATGACATTCTCAACCGTCTCGATACTTTGCAGCAGGAAATCGATAATTTGAAAGCCGAGACCGACGGCTCTGACACTTCAGATTCCACTGACTCAAACTCAGACGGTTCTCAGTCGGACGACTCCAGTTCCGACTCTTCATCCACTCCAACGGATTCCAGTGACTTTGATACAGCGATTACTGATTTGGAAAACCGTGTCAGTGAGGCTGTAGCTACAGCTGACGCCGTTGAAGTACCTAGCAATGTGGCTGACAGACCACAAGCGTATTTCGACGCAACACGTCCTTTGGAAACGTTAAATGACGAAATTGATCTGCTTGACGATCAGATTGAAGCTGCTCACAAGGCCGGCACAATTGACCGGCAAACTATGTGGGAGTTGGAGCAGCGTCTTGACATTCTTGACGATCAACTAGACAGCGCCAAAGACTCACTGGAATTGCGTATGGGTGTGGATGATTAACGTTATCTATAAACATCAATTCACATGCACGGTGTGTAGAGGGATACTCTCTCTGCACACCGTGTTTTTAACAGGTTTTCTACCATTGGCGCTCCTTTCTTGTGATAGTTTCCCTGTGCACCGTGTTTTTAATCTATGGTTCGTGTTTTTATGAGCAGTTACCGGGTTCGGCGTGCTCTCTTATGTGCGTTTTGTGCGTCTGACAGGTGCAATGTTGGGTGTGAAATTCGTTCCAGTTGATTCCAATGCTGTGCTACCAAAGAGCGGGCTATAAGCCAAAAGGGAACTATAGCCCGAAGATTGCTGTGAATATAGCTGCCTAGCCGGAGTTCCACCGTTCAAAACCCGACAGAATGGACGAGAACGCACCCCACCACCACTAAAACGCCCCACTTTGGGACTTAAATAATTTCCGTGCCTTCGCGTACCGTGGAGGGGTTGCGCGTACTGAAAACAGCAGAAAGGCACTTCTATGACGTTGACGAGGAAGCAGATTAAACAGCTTAAAGGCTTGGCTCATCATCTTAATCCGCTTATTCAGGTTGGTCGGAATGATTTGAGTGATGCTGCTATAAAACAGGCAGACGAGACCATTGAGAAGCATGAACTTATCAAATGCCAGGTGCTGGATGGTTCTGGTTTAACCGCTCAAGAGGCAGGCGAAGAACTGGCTGATCGTTTACATGCCGAACTGGTACAGGTAATTGGCAACCGTTTTGTACTGTATCGCGCCTCCCACCGTGACGATATTGAGCGTATTCGTCTTGTTCGCAGCTAATGCCGTAGTCTGAGCCGTCAGGCTACGGCACAGCACATACAGCGCACCACTGCACTTTTCAGCGCATCGTCCGTTTGTAGCTTTGGCACGTTTACTGTGTATCTCGATATTTCAGTATTTCGCACCTGTTGTAGTATGTTGCTCTCCCCGACTCATAATGCCATGTGCGCGTTCATGTTGTTGTTCCACCGACCTCAGCTTCCAAGTGGTCCAATTCAGCACGAATTGCATGCATTTTGGCGTAAGCCTCGTTACGACGCTCAGTGGTTTTGGCACGTGCATGTGCAGCCGACACTTTCTCATATTCAGCGATAAGCACTTTACGGCGTTCTTGTGCTGCAATCCCAGCGTCAACATCAGCGCCGTCAACCTTGTTAAGAATCACCTGTGCGCACAGTGAATCCCATAGGTCGTCCATCGATGAACCAGACAGGACCAACTGTGTTTGTGAGGATGGTTGCCATTGTCCGGTATACACTTTTGTCACTGGCGTGTGGCCGGCACGAACTGGCACATTGCGACGCACTGCTAACGCGCATTGTTCTACACCGGGCGATATTTCATTTTCAAGATCTTCAGAGCCCTGTGAGTCACGCACACAGACAAAAACAATGTCGCCCGGGCGCTGCGCGGCAATATGGTCAATGACCTCCACAGGCACATCCACACCCTGCGCTACATGCAAGCCAATTACCAGAACCTCACCCATGCGCTTTGACGGTTCAATACCCGTATTGGCTGGACGTAGAATCGCCATCATGACGATTGATTCAATATCGTGAGCAAAACGTTGTTTGAGTTTTGAAGAAACCGGCGTTTTGCCTAAAAACATTCGCTTGGGTAATTCACCTTTTGTGTCCGGCACAGTTACTCCCAGTGGAAGTCCAAGCCCAGGTGCAGTTACAGAACCACATGATGCCGCAGTCGCCATTGACGCCTTCCTTTGTGAGGTTGACATATCTCCGCCCATCGTAGCGTAGCCATACTATATCAACGTTGAACGCCCGGGTGGGAGCTCACCTCACAATACTTTATCTTCTGCCGTTATTATTGGGTTAATTCGCTCCTCTGCTAATTATCGCCGGGCAAACAACGCAAAAATATACGGGATTTGCCTAACCTTTAACAGAAGCGCGTACAGAATCCCTGAAACACTGTTTTCACCAACAGCCAAAGGCTCCGATCCCTATAGAAGAATCCAGTAATCTCACGCCATAGAGTAAAGAAGGGTATGTCGCTCGTTGGCACGATATTGTTATATGCCGTCATACAGCGTTGCACGGCTCTGTGTGAAGTGATTACCGTATAGGCCGCCACGCCCAAGGAGAGAATATCCATGGCTACCAGCACCTCCCGGCAAGAAAATCCAGATCGTCAGCCTGGAAAAATCCGATCGCTATTCCACCAGGTAGGTCAAGAAATTCGCCAACATCGCAGCACATTTGTTGTCTATATGCTGCTGCGTATAGCAGTTGTGATCATCATGGTGCTGCAATTCTTCAATGGCAATTATGAGAACGTCTTCCTGTGTCTGCTCACACTAGTGTTGTTTGCAATGCCTGCATTCATTCAGGTCACGTTCCAGGTCGAGTTGCCCTCGACATTGGAAATTATTGTTCTGCTCTTCATTTTCTGCACGGAAGCACTCGGTGAAGTTAATTCTTTCTACGTGCTTTTTCCTTTCTGGGATACAGTGCTGCACACGCTTAATGGATTCCTTGCCGCTGCTATTGGATTATCTATGGCTGATCTGCTGAATCGCAGTGACACTGTTAAATTCCATCTTTCGCCACTGTTCTTATCTATCAGCGCCTTCTGTTTCTCAATGACAATAGGCGTGCTCTGGGAGTTCTTTGAATTCGCTATGGACTGTCTATTTGGGCTTGATATGCAAAAAGACACGGTAATTTACAGCATTCATTCGGTAGCACTCGACCCTACAAATAGCAATATCACAGTGTCTATTGACGGTATTACTGAAACAACGGTTAACGGAACTGAGCTTGGACTGGGCGGTTATCTCGACATTGGCTTGTATGACACTATGGAAGATCTAATCGTCAATTTTGTTGGGGCATTCATATTCTGCGTCATCGGCTATTTATATCTCAAGAATCGTGGACGTGGACATGTTACTTTCTTCAGCAATCTTGTTCCGCGCCGTAAAAATGCACTGTCCTTCGCCAATCAGTACAACGATGCTGCCCTCACCACAGATAAGAATGACGAAAACACTGCTGTAATTTAATAAAACCGCCGCTTCTTATTGAGAAGCGGCGGCACAGTAACTCAGAACATGTAGTTTGTCACTTTAATGTGGTGCGTTACTTTTGATTATTCTTAAAACTACCGGATGAGTCTGTTTTCTTAGGCAGTCCCTTGCCAAATTTGGCGCTTTTACTCTTATTCTTTGCCGCAGGAAACTCACCAGTGAGTGGGTCAACTTGGCTGTCTGGTTGTGTTTCGTCATATCCCTGTTCATACCGGGTACGACGCCACGACCGAATCGACGCATTTGATCCACGGTGATGCACATGGTACTGGCGTTCGCCAGCACCGGTACTGAAACGCTTCTTTTCAACCTCTTTGGCCACAGCGATCTGGTTGACATTGGACGGATCCATAATCGCCACAGGAGGCACAACTTCACTTTCGACTGGCCCAACAGTACGACGGCGCAAACGCTCCGGAAGCCATTCAGCAAATCGTGACAGCAACCAGCAGATAACAAAGTAAATTACTGCGGCAACAATCAGTGTCTGCAAAATGTTGAAGTACATCGAACCAAGTCGACGCGACTCCTGCAACAGTTCCGTGTACATAATGATTGAACCGAGAGCTGTATCTTTCAACACCACTACAAGCTGTGTAACAGCCGAGGGCAGCATAGCAAATACAGCCTGCGGCACTTCAATCTGAATTAGTGACTGAGTTTGCGTTAAGCCCAATGCCAATGATGCTTCGCGCTGACCGCTCGGCAGATTACCAACACCGGAGCGAACCAACTCAGCCACAACCGAGCCATTGTACAGAATCAATGCAATAACAACAGCCCAGAACGATGAATCAGACACACCGATAAAAGCAAAACCTCGCCAGAAGAAAATCATCATCAACAGCACAGGCACTGCACGGCAAAATTCGACGATGATGGCAGAAACCACACGAATCAGAGGACTCGGCAGCAGTCGACCTACGCCGAAGACCAGGCCGAAAATAACTGATCCAATTACTGCCACAACCGAGGCTTTTACTGTCATCCACAGGCCAGGCAGGTAAAAATCGGTCCACGCTTCAGCCTCTAACGCCGGGCGCCACAGTTCCCAGTCGAGCTGGTTCTCACCGTCTGGCGGGTTGTGCAAACGCATTAATACCAGCACAACCACAATGGCGAAGATGATGCCGGCAATCCAGTTGGCAATGCGGATCATCCGCTGCCCCTTCGGCCCCGGCTGGTCAAACAGAATAGAGCTTTCGTTCTTCTTATCAGCCATGCCAGCTCACCTCCTCACTGCAAGCTTGTTTGACAGGAATGTAGTCAGGATGCCAATGGGAATGATCATAATCACGTAACCGAAAGCGAAAATCAGGAAGATCTGGATGATCACATCAGCATGGTATTCAATCATTTCCTTCATCAGCGTCGACGTTTCTGTAGAAACAGAAGCTGCAGCAGCAACAGTGGAGTTTTTTAACAGTGCGATCAGCGTGTTACCGAGCGGTGCCACCGAGCCACGGAATGCCTGCGGCAAGATAATAATCGACGCCGATTGCATAAAGTTCAATCCCAGTGCACGTGCTGCTTCAGCTTGGCCGAGCGGCACAGTGTTAATACCAGAGCGCAGTGCCTCACACACAAATGCTGCTGTATACAACGACAGTCCGGTGACAGCAAGCCAGAAGAAGTTCACAGTGAAAATGTCAGAGAACTCCAGTTTGAGCTGTGCATACACGCCGAGCACCATAATCACCATGATGATGGTTAATGGCATGTTCTTAAACAATTCCACATAGCCACCGGCCACACTACGTAGTGACGATACTGGCGAGATGCGCATCATCACTAAAATCACACCAAGAATCAGCGAGAATAACGCCGACCACAGGGTTAGTTCGATGTTGACAAGGAATGCGCCAGGTATGTCGTATTCCTGAAACAGTGCGATGAACTCGTCCACTGCTTATTCCACCCCTTCCGTTATCGTCGGCGGATTGTAATCCGGATCAGGACTGTAATCAGCACCTTCAGTGTTATTCTCGATGAAACGCTCCCATGAGCCATCGTCAATCATCTTTTCGATGGCGGCGTTGATCTGTTCAACAAGCTCCGTTTCGCCTTTCTTCACGCCTACGCCGTAGTATTCCTGCGTAAACGGTGCGCCAACAACCTTGAGCTGGCCACGTGACGCCGAAGCTAAACCGGCGAGAATAATGTCGTCAGTGGTAACAGCGTCAACAATGCCCGAAAGTAGCGCAGTCGCACACTCGGCGTACCCCGGTTGCTCCATTAACTGCACCTCGTCAGCAAATTGCTCTTTAACAGTTACAGCAGATGTAGAACCGCTAACTGAGCACAAGCGCTTACCATTCAAATCCTCAGGACCGTTGATTTCAGTTTCGTCCTCACGCACAAGCAAATCCTGCCCAGCAACAAAATACGGTCCAGCGAAGTCAACAACTTCTTTACGCGAGTCAGTAATTGAATACGTGGCAACAATGATATCGACGTCGCCGTTTTGCAGCATGGCTTCACGCTGCGATGAGGGTGCTTCTTTCCAGACGATTTCATCTTCGGAATAACCCAATTCCTGGGCGATATATGTGGCAACATCCACGTCAAAACCAACGTATGTGCCGGACTTCTTGAAGCCAAGTCCTGGCTGATCAAATTTGATGCCGATACGGATTTTGCCTGCTTCATCGGAATCACCACAGCCGGCCAACGCAGCAGTGCATACGATGGCACAAACAGCGGCAATTATCCGTTTGATATTTTTTTTCATTCACATTCCCTTCTGTATACCGCATACGACAGTTCATTAAGCCCAACCAGAATGAATACACGAACTGTTATGCAGCGCGGCGGGAGGCTTAGTGGGTCAGGATCTTCGACAGGAAGTCCCTGGCACGGTCAGTCTGCGGATTATCGAAGAACTCGTCAGGAGTGCCAGATTCAAGAATCTGACCGTCTGCCATGAATACGATGCGGTCAGCAGCTTTACGCGCGAAGCCCATCTCGTGAGTAACACAGATCATTGTCATACCTTCGTGAGCGAGTTCGATCATCACGTCGAGCACCTCGTTCACCATTTCCGGATCCAGTGCGGAAGTCGGCTCGTCAAACAGCATTACCTTAGGACGCATAGCAAGAGCACGAGCAATGGCCACACGCTGCTGCTGTCCGCCAGACAACTGAGACGGCATCTTTTGCGCCTGGGATTCAACACCAACACGCTTGAGCAAGTCCATTGCCTGCTCTTCAGCTTCTCTTTTATCCATGTGACGCACTTTGATCGGTGCCAGCGTCACATTCTGCAGAATCGTCTTATTGGCGAATAAATTAAAAGACTGGAACACCATACCGACTTCAGCTCGCAGTTGAGCAAGATCTTTGCCTTCTTGAGGTAACGGCTTGCCATCGATACGAATATCACCAGAGTCGATGGTTTCCAAACGGTTGATTGTGCGGCACATCGTGGATTTACCAGATCCAGAGGGGCCGACAACAACGAGCACCTCACCTCTGTTAACAGACAGGTTGATGTCTTTAAGAACGTGCAGATCGCCGAAATGCTTCTCGACGTGGGTCAGCTCAACCAGCGGATGGTCAGCTTTCTCCATGCCTGACACCAGCGGTGCCAGTGAACGCGTGCTTTTCGATATTTCGTGGTTTTCAGACATGGTTAGCCATCATATCGTTAGCTCGTTACCTCTGCGTGTACAGAATCCACACAGTCGATCATGTCAATACCACTAAAACCCGCAGTTTATACGACATACATGCCTTGTTTGCAGTATTGTTGCACGGCTCAAAGTGTCTATATGACGTTGCCTAGTGAAAACACATCGGGGATTGTCCGTATACGCAGACAATCCCCGACATACTTAACTCTAAGTTATTAGTTTGCACTCACCTGAGCGTTATACAAGAGCCAATAACTACTCCTCGTCAGGATCGTAATCAACACCAGTTTCAGCACGCTGCTCGTCAGTAATTGGCGCAGGAGCACCGGTGAGTGGATCACGGCCGCCGCCAGCCTTCGGGAAGGCGATAACGTCGCGGATTGTATCAGCACCAGCAAGAATAGCTGCCGTACGATCCCAGCCAAGAGCAATACCAGCGTGAGGCGGTGCACCATAACGGAAAGCTTCGAGCAGGAAGCCAAACTTTTCATCGGCTTCTTCTTTGCTGATGCCCAACACATTGAGTACTCGATCCTGAATGTCAGCGCGGTGAATACGGACTGAGCCACCGCCCATTTCTTCACCGTTGCACACAATGTCGTACGAGTCGCTCATCGCGTGTTCAGGATCCTTGTCGAAGCTGTCAATCCAATCGGCCGAGGGCATTGTGAATGGATGATGCATGGATGTCCATGACGAATGACCAACAGCCACATCGTCGCCATCGTCGTCAGTAGACTTGAACAACGGGAAGTCCACAACCCACGTAAACGCAAACTCGTCCGGCTTCAGCAATCCAGCACGGCGAGCAAGCTCCACACGCACAGCGCCAAGCAATGTCTGCGATGCCGTACGCGGCCCAGCGGCAAAGAACACAGCGTCACCGTCCTCAGCACCCACAGCCTGCTTCAGTCCAGCACGTTCCTCATCAGACAGATTCTTTGCAACCGGTCCCTTAAGTCCACCATCGTCAGTGAACTGCACATAAGCCAAGCCCTTAGCTCCGCGCTGCTTGGCCCAATCCTGCCACGCGTCGAACTGGCGACGCGGGGTGGAAGCACCACCTTTAAACAGCACTGCACCCACATAAGGTGCTTGGAATACACGGAACGGGGTGTTCTTAAAGTAATCAGTAAGTTCAATCAGTTCGTTACCAAAGCGCAGATCAGGCTTGTCGGTACCGTACTTGTCCATCGCATCCTTCCATGTGATACGACGGATCGGTAGCTGAATTTCATAACCGGCAGACTTCCAAATGGCGGCAATAACCTTTTCAGCCATGGCAATTACGTCTTCCTGATCGACGTACGCCATCTCAATATCAAGCTGAGTGAACTCTGGCTGACGGTCAGCGCGGAAATCCTCGTCACGGTAGCAACGAGCGATTTGATAGTAGCGTTCCACACCAGAAACCATCAGCAGCTGCTTGAGTAACTGCGGAGACTGTGGCAACGCATACCATGAGCCGGGCACTAAACGAGCCGGTACCAAAAAGTCACGAGCACCCTCTGGAGTGGACTTGATCATCGTCGGGGTTTCTACCTCGGTGAAATCCATCTCATCAAGAGCCTGACGAGCGGCCTTGGACATATCAGAACGCAGTTTGATATTGCGATGCATCGATGGACGACGCAAGTCGAGATAACGGTACTTCAGACGCACATCTTCGCTGGGCAGCTTGTTCTCCGACTCATTCTCCAACGCAGTAGACACTTGGAACGGCAGCGCATCAGAACGCGAAAGAATCTCCATGTTCTGAGCCACAACCTCAATCTTGCCTGTAACCAGATGCTCATTCTCATTGCCATCCGGACGCAAGCGCACAGTGCCAACAACACGAATCACAAACTCGCTGCGCAGTGGGCGAGCCATCTCTTCATCATTGATTACTACCTGTACCAGCCCGGAGCTGTCACGCAAATCCACAAAGGCCACGCCACCGTGGTCACGACGACGGTCAACCCAACCGGCAAGCGTTACCGTTTCACCAACAAGGGTTTCAGTAACTTCAGTGGCATGATGTGTTCTGTAAGCCGTCTGGCTCATTCCTATTCTCCTTGAATCTCCACGGTTTGCCGGGCAACCACAGTATCCGGCTCCCACGACTTGACATCGGCTGGTTCCTGGCTGCCTGACACGATGTTTTTCACCTCGTCAACAGCATCTGGAACGCTGCGGTCAGCAGGGAACCATACGTAAGGAATACCAAGTTTGTCAGCATACTTGATCTGTTTGCCAAGTTTCGCTGCACTCGGTGCCACGTCAGCAGCAATACCGCGAGCGCGCAAGGCGTTAGCAATCTCATTGGATACCGATCGATCAGACTCGTTCCATACAGCCACCAAAACCGCTGCGGGCGATACACGACTGGCGTGTGCACCGGCTGTGTGCAGCATGTAAGACAGTAGACGTGACAGGCCAATGGACAATCCCACACCTGGGTAGGTGTGCTTGCCTTGCGAGGCAAGGTTGTCGTATCGACCACCTGAGCAAATCGACCCCAGGGATTCAGCACCATCGAGGAAGGTCTCGTATACCGAACCGGTGTAGTAGTCGAGTCCACGGGCAATTTTCAGGTCAGCAATTACCGAACCAGGACGAATACGCGCAGCTTCATCAACAATCATTGCCAATGTGTTAAGGCCTTGACGTGCGAGATTGTATGCTTCTGATTCGCGATCAATGCCGTGCATGGTGCATAAGACGTCGAATTTGGTGCTCAACTCGGCACCATCGGATGCAGTAAGTGACGCCAGTTCTAAGCATGCACGAGCCTGATTCTCGTCGGCACCGCACTGGTCGATGAGCAACTGAGATACCTCGTCGGCACCGATTTTGTCAAGCTTGTCGATCTCTCGCAGAACGCCTTCAATATCTGTCAATCCCAAACCACGGTAGAAGCCTTCAGACAGTTTGCGATTGTTGGCGTGTACAGTCGCTTTCGGCAGACCATATGCGCGTAGTCTCTCCAATGCCGATACCATAACCAGAGGCAATTCCACCTCATAGTGGTCAGGCAGTTCACCATTGCCGACTACATCAATGTCAGCCTGCACAAACTCACGGAAGCGGCCTTCTTGTGGGCGTTCACCGCGCCACACTTTTTGAATCTGCCAACGCTTGAACGGAAAAGTCAACTCCCCTGAATGCTCAACCACATAACGGCTCAAAGGCACCGTCAAATCAAAATGTAAACCCAGACGCTCTTCAACTGGAGTATCGTTTTCGTTACCCACATCTTGCAAACGGCTCAACACATAGATCTCTTTGCTGGTTTCGCCTTTCTTAAGCAGAGTGGCCCCTTGCTCCACCGCGCGAGTCTCAATACCGATAAAACCGTTGAGTTCAAATACCTCACGCAGTGTATCAACAACCTTCTGTTCTACAACACGCTCAGAGGGAAGCCACTCAGGAAATCCTGATATAGATGCACCTTTTGCCATGATTCCTTATAATAAGTGAGGTTGCGGAAAATGCCCGGCTATTTAAGGCCAACCGCAACCCCTCCATCACCGAAGCCTAAGGAGCTGGCCATGACCGACGAAAACGTCACCGCATCCGAGAACACCAATGAATCTGCCGTGCAGGCAGCGACGTCTGTTCCAGAAGAGCAGGCCGATGTCGCACAACAGACGCCGACCGTAACCCCGGATGTTGCACCGGTTGATACCAATAGCGAAGCGGCTGACGTGACAACGCAGGATGACAATGAGCCTAAAAGCGAAATGGCAACAGCTGAGGAATCCAAAGAAGAGAACTCCGCATCTGCAAAACCGTCACCTGCCATGATGGCTAAGCCACATGCCCCCTCCCCTGCCGCTCTTGCACAAAAGAGTGCACAGCACCACGTATCTACAACTGTCTCTTATTCGCAAGGCGATATGACAGCTGCTGAAGCTTTTGGCCGTGTGGACGATAACGGCACAGTATTCGTGCGCGAGGGCGACACTGAACGTGAGGTTGGTCAATTCCCTGACGCCACTCAGCAGGAAGCGCTGGCTCTGTACGCTCGCCGTTATCTTGATCTCAAAGCCAAGCTTGACCTGTTTGCCAATCGTCTCAAGTCTGCCAATGTGAAGGCTCGTGAAATCGATGACACGTTGAAGACTCTTGCTGATGAGGTAACAGAGCCTGCAGTAGTTGGCGATATCGCAGCGTTAACAGCTCAGTTTGAGACGCTGAAAACTGAGGCAGCAGCCAAGAAGGAGCAGCTTGCTGAGGCTCGTAAGGCTGCTGTTGCCAAGGCTGTTGAAGAGCGTACGGCGATTGTTGAGAAGGCGGAATCTTTGGCTGCCTCTTTGGGGGACAACACGAATTGGCGTTCAACTGCTGACAAGTTCCGTGCACTGTTTGATCAGTGGCAGGAGCATCAGCGCGCCACAGTGCGTATTGACAAAGCTGAAGCTGATGCGTTGTGGAAGCGTTTCTCGCAAGCTCGTACCACGTTCAATCAGGCGCGTCGTAAGTGGGCACAGGCTCGTGATAACGAGCGTAATCAGGCTCGTGAAACCAAAGAAGCTATTATTGCTGAGGCTAACGAGCTTAAGGATTCGACCGCGTGGGCGGAGACTTCTCGTAAGTTCAACGATCTGATGGATCGGTGGAAGAAGGCTGGTCGTGCTGGTCGTAATGAGGATGATGCTCTGTGGGCACGTTTCCGTGAGGCTGCTGACACGTTCTTCAATGCGCGTCAGGCTGATCGTGATCAGATCAACTCCACAGAAAAAGAGAATCTTACCAAGAAAGAAGAGCTACTGAAGAAGGCTGAAGCACTGCTGCCGGTTGCTGATGAGGCTGCTGCTAAGAAGGCGCGTCAGGCTTTGGCTTCTATTCAGGAGGAATGGGATCAGATCGGTTATGTGCCACGCGATGCGGTGCATCGCATCGAAAGCCGTCTTGATGCTGTTGATCGTCAGATTAAGGCTGCTGAGGATGCTGTGTGGAAGAAGTCTGATCCTGAGGCTGATGCACGTAAGTCAAGCTTCGAGGTGCAGTTGACGACTCAGCTGGCTGAGTTGGATCAGAAGATCGCTGCTGAATCTGACCC
>CAYQJZ010000028.1:21418-24315 GCA_964417995.1 uncultured Bifidobacterium sp. | reverse complement strand
CAACAATATGATCGAACGATTAAACAGGGAAATCCGACGCAGGACACGCGTGGTCGGTAGTTTCCCTGACGGTAGGAGTGCGTTGATGCTTGTGTGTGCTCGTATCCGTTACGTGACCAGTAACCAACGACCACACACCGATACCTGGACATGTCCAAACTCAACAACACACCAAACAACTAACAACCAAAAACCCACACCCCAAAAACAACACCACCAACCAAACCCAAAAAGCGCAAAACACCGAACACTACCATTCAATCTCAGTGGGTATCAAAAAACTCGGACTATAGGTCAAAAGTGTTGATGTCTAGTCTCAGTTTGTTCTATGAGCCGTCTGTTCTCTATGGTGTTGAGTGGTGCAGTTCTACCTAAACAATTCTCTTGCCCTACTGTGCTGGTCCATCTTTGCTATTCCACACCATTTACTGTGCTCTCGCACATAAAGAATCTAACTGTTATTCATGGCCGTTATGTGACCATGGGAAAATTTGAGGGGATTTTCCCTACCTCTCATCTGGGAAAACCATTAACACCATCAACACGTTTTGACCGGGCACAAAATTAAACCACCCCAACTTTCAAGGCATATTTGCAAGACTTAGACAGCGCTAATACTGAAACCATCAACACATCTGGAGCCTACAGTCCGGTATGCAAGGTGGTTGAATTACCACTTACAAACAAACACAGATGCCGTAGTACAAATTATTGAATAGTGTCAACATTTCCGTACCACGGCATTCACTAGCAGCAGCACTAAAACAGTTATGCTGAGAGATATTCCTGAGCATCAAGTGCAGCACGGCAACCCATGCCAGCAGCAGAGATTGCCTGACGATACCGGCGGTCAACTACATCACCAGCAGCAAAAACACCAGGAACAGACGTGATAGTGGAAGCGCCGTCAACAAGAATATATCCATCCTTGTCAGTGGGTACTGAATCATGCAAGAATGTTGTAGCAGGGGTGTGACCTATAGCCACAAAAATCCCATTAGCTGGAATATCGGTCGTTTCCCCAGTTGTGACATTGCGAACAGTAACAGATTCAGCTCCGTCCTTAGTGCCATTCACACGTTCAATAACAGAATCAAGCACAAATGAAATTTTCTCGTTAGAACGTGCACGATCAACCATGATCTGTGAAGCACGGAATTCAGAGCGTCGATGGATAAGAGTGACCGAAGAACCAAAACGAGTTAGGAAGTTTGCCTCTTCAAAAGCACTATCTCCACCACCGACAACAACAATCGGCTTACCACGGAAAAAGAAACCATCGCACGTTGCACAGTAGGAGACACCACGTCCAGAGTATTCCTCTTCGCCAGGAACATTCAATTTACGAATAATTGAACCGGTAGCAATGATTACCGCACGGCAGGTGAATACTTTGCCTTGATCACAGGTGATAGTTTTTATATCACCGGAAAGATCAACATCAACTACATCATCCCACACCAAGTCAGCGCCAAACTTTTCAGCCTGCTGTTGCATATTGTCCATGAGATCAGGACCCATGATGCCGTTGGGAAATCCAGGAAAATTCTCCACCTCAGTGGTGTTAACCAACTGTCCGCCAGGAGTGACAGCACCTGCAATTACCAAAGGTTTCAGCCCTGCACGACCTAGATAAATAGCGGCAGTATAGCCAGCAGGACCAGATCCGATAATTACGACATCACGTGTTTCACTCATGATGTCAAGAATAGTCAAACATAGCGATTTTGTGGGGCAATGTAGATTACAGCGAACATAGTGGCTCGATCTTACATAGACCGGGCAACAGCAAGTTATCAATGCAACTTCTCAGTGCAGCTGAATTCGTCAGTGCATCTCTAAATTCATTAGTACAGCGAAATTTGTTAGCACAGTTGAATTCGTTAATACAGTTGAATTTGCTGGACGTAAATCTGACCATCAGGTAGATCATCTTCCGGGATCCACAACATCACTGTGTCGGTATCCACAACCTCATCAAACGTTACCGTAGTAGTGCCGCTTTCGTCGAAGGTAAATTGAGCAACCTGTTCGCCAGCAGTTGGGTCATTGGTTGTGCCAACAAGAATATAGCCCTGACCGCCTGATGTAGTGATAGAAATGCTCATACGGTAAATTTCTTCCGCATCGCTTAAACGAATCACATAGGCATATCCATCTTGTCCACCAGGAGACTGTAGGAAGGTTTGCGAAGAGATCTGATACGGCGTTGTATTAGTGTGAATAGGTGTCGGAACGGCGTCTGCTTCCTTATCTGATGTAATAACTTCGTACGTAACAGTTTCATCCTCATCTTCATCATCTGAGGTATCAGATGTATTTGAGCTGTTGGATGAGTCAGCATCGGTCTCACCATCGCTATTCGAAGAGGAGTCGGCACCAGAGTTATCTTCAGAGTCCGTCGTCGCATCAGTGTCATCAGTACTGTCGCTGCTATTACTATCTGCATTGTCGGTGGTGTCTGAATCGCCGAAGGGCACACTGTCAAGATCAATATCCGGCCATGCGTCTTCATCGCTTTGCGAGGAACTACTCGACGATATTTCGTTTAAAAAACTGTTCACAGCAAATCCAAGAGCAACAGCAACCAACACCACAACTGCCACGATTGCCACGATTTTTGTGCCAAGACGGCTCACTAAAGGTTGATCCGCTACATCGTCGCTGTCATCTTCTTCTATCTCTGGTGCCGAAGACTGTCCAGGATTAAAGCTCGGGGGCAGTGTTCCAGTGGTGGCGTCTGCAGTAGCACCTGCACGCTCGGCAGCTTCGATAGCGGCCTGTTCTTCAGCTAAAGCACGCTGTGACTCAGCACCTGGAGCGACAACCGTGCCATCTGCACCAATTACCGGGATACGGCTTGTTTGCTCAAATGGATTGTTGGTATCGTCCTCGCC
>CAYQJZ010000028.1:16786-21318 GCA_964417995.1 uncultured Bifidobacterium sp. | reverse complement strand
GCAGCTGCTGCGTTTTTAACATTCTTAACAGCATGTGCAGCGGTAGCGGCAGCACCAGTAGCACCAGTAACGACGGCAGCGTTGACAGCACCGGATGTCTCTTCGCCACCGGTAACACTAACACCGCTAACAGCGCCAACAACACTAGTAGCAGTAGAAACAGTCTTTGCTCCTGCTGCTGCAACATCAACAGGAGTCACGCCCGCAGTTGCGGTATTAGCAGTTGCTGTATCACTTTCGCTATCTGTGGGTTCGGTCTTTTCTGGGGTGGTTTCTGAAGTGGTTTCTGCAGCTTCCGCAGTGGTATTGGCTACAGCAGTACCGGCCATAGCAGTTCCAGCAGCAACGGCTGCCAAACCAGCAGCTCCCGACGATTCGGATTCATCATTCTCATCATTCTCGGCAGTAGTCAGGAGTGAGAATGAGAACTGTGACGCTGCACTGGTTGAAATGTCCTCAGGAATAGCCAGAACGTTTTCTGGTGCTGTGTGAATAAGGGGAACTGTCGCAATTGAGCATTCACCATCAGTGCCCGGCAACGCAATATCGCGCTCACTGAGTTTGTTCAAAGGCTTCCAGTCTCCCAACAGCGCCCCAAATTCCGACAGGGATTCCATGGGCAACTGTTGATCAGTAGTGTTGCTTCGATATAGACCACGGCTGCAGATGACATGGAACTCATTAGGAATATCGTTTGGCAGTGCAGAAAGTTCTACTTCGTCAGTTGGTGATGGAGCGGTGCGCGTAAGTAGCGCGTATAACACTGTGGCCAGCTGGCAGACTGTACGGCGTTCGGCACTTGTTGTTTGCGGCAAATCAACCGGTTCACCAATCATTGGGCTGATTGGAGTGTCCGCAAATTGAACACCACTTGTGGACACTCGGATAGTATTTACGCTCAACGCACGGTGATCAAGCATCTCTTGATGCATTGTTTTTGCTGCTTCAACAGATTCGCCAATAATGGAACGAATTGCATCATAGGTGAGAACATCGCGTGCAGGTCCGGCAAGATATTCCGACAGACTTAAGCCAGCGTCAAGCTGAGTGATGATGATGGCGATATCACCATGGTGACGTAGTTGCAGTACGCGTGTGCAATGGGAATCACGGGAAACAGCCAACGTTGACGCTGTGGCGTTAACCTGAGGCAGTGCGGCGGAATCGTTGATAATAAACAGCTGGCAATCACGTGCGAGAACACGATCGTTGGCTTTCCAGGCCTGGATACCAGGTTCCTGGCGCAGAGATGCAACCAACACATAACGGTTGAGAACCGTATCTCCCAGCTGTGGTTTCATGTTTTCTTTGACTCCAATTGGCACTGGCTCGGACGGGGTGCGCACTGGTGTCATTTTATCCACGGGGATGGTCGTATTGGATGTGTTTTGCGGAGACTGTTTTGCAAGTGACTCTGGGAACGTTAAACGCTGCATCGGAACAGCTGCAACAGCAGGCTGAGCATTATTTGCTACGGCCCCGGGAGTCTCCACTTGCGTATTGGCCGATTCTTCTGCTGGTATATCAGCCGATGCTATCGCCGTACCTTCTGCCGGTAGTACGCCCGTTGTTGCGCCGTCAATCGGTGTATTTTTCGCAAGTACTGCTGGCGTTGAGCCAGTAAAACGTTGCAAATAGCGTTGAACAAGATTCACTAATGATGCAAGTTCCTCAGTACGTAATAACCACAACATTCCCACATAAGCAACAAGAAGGATGATCACCATCAATACACAGGTGGCAAAGGCTTGCAGCCAATTCATAGTGCCGTCGTCAGTACCAATATGTGCTCCAAGCAACGAATAGACAGGAGTGATCACGAGCAAGCCAACCACCACAGCTACGGCAGATGCCAGCAATCCCTTAACGTAAGTAGTGGCCAAATGCTGTCCGTCAAGTCGTCCACCAAAACGCCGGCGCAACATGGCAATCAGCACTGGGAACGAGAAAAGATTGCCAAGAGGTATCGCTACACCCAACGCAGTTACCCAATATTCCGGTGACAAAACATACGTAGCAGTGATAATAATCACCAGCTGAATACCGCACGATAACGCAGCAAAAATAAACGGATGCTTACCGTCTTCAAAGGCGTAGAACGTACGCTGGATGATCAAATATGCTGCCGATAGTGGCAAACCGCATCCCAAACCCATAAGCGGACCAGCAATTAATATTGCCTCTTTAACGCTTACTGACGGCAATACAGTGAGCGTGATTGGTACAGGAATAACGAGGAACGCGACGGAGAAAAAGAACATCAGCAGTCCAACATTGCGCAACGCTGTACTGAGCTGGGTTCGTGCCTCGCTTATATAGTTATCCGCAATTGCCTGTGAAATACGCGGAAACATTGCTGTCGACACTGACACGGCAATCAGGGAATACGGCAGCATAAACAATGTGTAAGCGTTCTGATAAGTGGCGTTACCGGCGACGTCGTACTCACTGAGTCCGTATAACAGAGTTGCCTGATTTGGTGCACTGGTAGTGATACGCGTAGTGATGACATTGGCGATTTGGTTAACAACTACTACGCCAATACTCCATGCAGCCACCGGCCCCATTGACCGCAGCCCAATCCCGTGGAGACCCCATGCTGGTTTGTAGCGGAAGCCAGAACGCAATAAGGGTATGAACAATATAAGCGCTTGAAAGGCCACACCAAGTGTCCATGCTCCTGCGGTGAACGCTATTTTGTCTGATGTCCAAAAATCTATTGACTGCTGGTCAGCACGACCAAATAGCACAATAAACGCAGTAAAACCCACACAACTAATAACGTTTGCACCGACTGAACTCCACGCATAGGTGCCGAAATGGTCAAAAGCTGCTAAAACTTGGCCAATTACCGTGTACAAGCCGTAAAAGAAAATTTGCGGCATACACCACAGCGTGAAAGCATTCGTCAGCGCCATCATGTCTGAGCTGCCGTTGACGTACAGCTTGGTTAGCAATGGTGTAGCAGCCACCATCAGTACAGTGACAGCAAGAAGCAGCGCAATAGCAACAGTAATGAGCTTGTTCAGTCGCTCCTCTGCGTCTTTTTCTTTCAAAGTGCGCACAATCTGCGGAACGAGCACAGCGTTGAAAATACCGCCAGAAACAAGTGTGTAGAGAACCTGAGGAATCATTGCGCCAGCCTGATAAGCATTGGCTGCCAAGCCTGTTGTGCCCATGGCGGCGGCAAGAAGAATAGTACGAATCTGTCCGGTTAGTCGTGATGCGGCTGTACCGGAGGCCATGATCAACGAGTTACGTCCTACGGAAGAGCTCATTCGTCAGGATCCTTTGTGCGGTGGAATTGTCGCCAGAAGCCGAACAAGCCGAGAACGACGGCGAGAGCAATGATGATAAAGCCACTCATGTCGCTGATCCGGAGGTTGCTGGTGATAGTTGTGGATTGTTCGTCACCAAATGTGGCACCGTTACGATCCACCAAGGTGAGGTGTGCGGTGGTTGTGCCAGAAGCCGCTACACGAATAGTAAAGGTTACTTGCGTTTCACTAAGGGAAGAGACCGTTACGCTCTCTTCGCGCGATGTAATGATCTGGGAGGAATCGGTGATAGAGGAGACGTTAATACTGATAGCATAGGGCAAGTTATTACGCACAGTAACCGGCATACTGGCAGTTTCACTGACCACTGTCATCGTTTCTGAGGGAAGAATTGATACGGCGCTCAGCAAGCTATCAGTGAGTGTGTTCGCTCCCTCTAGCATCAAACTGCGCACAGTGGCATCGTTACCTAAAGCATGGAGAGCAAATTCTCGTCCGGCAGCGTAAAGAGAGTTAATCCATTCGTCAACACTGTTTTCACTGCTGATGTCGTAAGCACTAGATGATTCATCAGATTCGTCAGTGTCATCGGAATCATCGTCTACCAGAATTGATGTGGCCAGTTGAGTGATGTTGGCAGTATTTTCAGCAAGTGTGCTGAGAGCCTGCTGCAGAGAATCAGCCGTATCGGAATCCAGTGCAGCATCACTGGGAACAATTTGTGAGGCGTCATCGCCGGTGAGATATGCATCGGTATCGATAAGCGTTTGTAAATCAGTAAGCTCCAACCACGACGACTGTTCAATCAAGCTCATCAGTGCGTCGACACTATCTGTATCAGTGTCGGCATCCAGGCAAACCAGCAAATTGCGTGCAGTGTACGGCTGTTCCATCTGATAGAACGCACTTTGAGCAATAAAACGAGCCAAACGACCGGCTTCAGTTTGCTCGCCAGAAGCTGAACTGCTAGTTGCCTCACCTTGCGCCAAACCAGTGAGCACACTTTGCGCGGCTAGTACGGTGACAGTTCCTGCGTCTGTTGACACCTCGTATTTGCCAGTGTGTACGGTACCGTCACTTTCATCGCTGAAACCGTCACTGGCAATAACAACGTCGTAGCCTTGTTGTTTGGCTGTGGTCAGCGCCTGCATTGTCCACTGGGCTTCGCCCTGCCATGCAATGGTCGATATTTGTGATTCCTGGTCGCTGTCAGTTGTACTGTCGTCAGTAGCATCGCTATCGGAGGTATCGTCA
>CAYQJZ010000028.1:7824-16686 GCA_964417995.1 uncultured Bifidobacterium sp. | reverse complement strand
GTTGGCATACGTTGTAGCCGCCGCGTCAGCATTCCAATCGTCGGTGGTAATACCGGCAGACTCATACGCTTCAGTATCGTCAATTTGTGCATAAGCAGTGATGTCGAATCCGCCTGGCTGCATAACAGCATCCACGGTGAGTGGGGTATCTGATGATGCGAGATATGTAGGGTCAGCAACGGCCTGTAAACCATCATGGGCGTTCAGTAAAGCCGCCTGCCGTTGCGCAGTTTGCGTATCTCCCACAAGGGTTGTAACTGATGTAGTACTACCGCCGGCAAGAAGTTCGTCAATAGCATCTTCGTTAACTTCACGCCCACTTCCGGTTAAAGGCATCACTACAGTGATGCTCATCGCAGGCGTTTGTTCAGTTTGCAGCCCATCTTGCGAGCGGGTGAGAAATGTGCACACACTAATGGTGTCTGTGCTGTCTGTGGAATAGTCCACGCGTAATGGCTTTGGACCCCACGCAGTAATAGATTGCAGTACATCGTCATCGGCATCCACGTCGATGGTGACGCTAGTGCTTTCTCCAGCGTCAATTTGTGGTACGTCAACTGAACCCAGCGTATCTGGTGCAGGAATGCTGCTGTCGTTTTGCGCCCAATCTTGAATATCCGTGCGCGACATAAACACATGCGACGCATTTGTTTTCAGTGTCAGTGTTCCAGCTTCTAAATCACTGCCAGTGCCGTTGCTGATAGTGAGGGTGATGCTATAGCCCGAATCATCGGTAACAATAACAGTAGAGTCGTCAATGGAAACCGTTACTTCGCCATCATCTGCGGAAGCCTGCGGAATTGGCACGGCCAATCCAGCGAACAGTAGCGCACAAAGAAGAGACAGCAGTGCCATCCAGGCTGCCGGTTGGCGGTCCAGACGGTGAGCTCGGTGGAGTGTTGATTTCAACGTCATGCCTGCCGGTTCCGTTTCTTTGTGTAAAGCCATGCAATCTTGCGTTCGTTAGGGTAGCTGAGTACGTCGTCAAGATCATCAAAATTCACCCAAATAGCGTCTTCAGCCTCGTGATCGGGGTCGCCTTCCACGCTGAGTTCGCCAGAAATACGACGCAGTGCAAAATGGTGAACAAGCTTATGAACACGCTGATTAGTGCCGGTAAACCAATAATCAATGGTCGCAATCGATTCAATAACCTCACCAAGAATGCCGGTTTCCTCGTGTACCTCGCGCACAGCGGTCTGTTGAGGGGTTTCGCCCTTTTCAATATGACCTTTCGGTAAGCACCACTCCAAATGTCCGCTGCGTGAATGCCGGGCAATAATCGCCACACGGCCTTGATCATCAAAAACCAGGCCGCCAGCAGAATATTCACGTACCACCGGTAATTCCTGCGCGTCCAATGACGCAAAAGTTGTTGGTCCATCACTGCTGCGCCGTTGCGGCATCATTGCTGGCGTAGGCGTGCGAGGGATGGACGATTGCTCGGTATTGGACTTTGGTGCTGACTCAGACGTGTACAGTAACTTGTCTGGTTCCATCGGATTTTGGGTATGGTTACCCGCGGATTGGGCAAGCATGCGTGCAAGATCCGCGGGCGTAATCATGTAAACCACCTTACTCAAGCCTATGTGCAGGTGGAGTGACGACCACGCTGGTGGTGAACTGCCGCCATCCCGTCACGCTAGCATGGGCGGGTGCGTCGGTATGCTGGTACCGCATCATATTGAGTCTGCCGAAAGGGTGCGCGTGAACTTTGAAGTCTGGCCAGAGGCCATGGAATTAGGGCAGCTTTTTGCTGAACGAGGGTATGAGCTGGCGCTGGTCGGGGGTCCAGTGCGAGACCTGCTGCTGCATAGGCCGTCGCATGATTTAGATTTCTGCACGTCGGCGCGTCCTGAAGAATTCGAGTCGATTCTGCATCGATGGGGTCGTGATGGTTTTTGGGATATGGGCCGCAAGTTCGGTACGCTCGGAGCAATGCGTCGGCGTGAGGACGGCACTGAGATTCGTGTTGAAATAACCACCTACCGTTCGGACGTCTACGATCCTGACTCGCGCAAGCCCGAGGTCAGCTATGGTGACACCCTAGAGGGGGACTTGTCTCGCCGTGATTTCACTGTTAACGCAATGGCGTTGCGCGTTCCTGATCTTGAATTTGTTGATCCGTTTGGTGGTGCAAATGATCTTGCTAAGGGCGTGCTGCGCACTCCTGTTGATCCCCGTCAATCTTTCGATGACGATCCACTGCGCATGATGCGCGCTGTGCGTTTTGTGGCTCAATTAGGTTTCCGTATTGCAGCGGACACTGCTGAGGCGATCACTGATATGGTTGATCGCATTTCTATCGTGTCTGCTGAGCGTGTGCGCGACGAGTTGACCAAGTTGATGTTGTCTGAACGTCCACGGGCTGGTATTGAAGCGTTGGTGGAATCTGGCCTTGCCGACATTGTGCTACCGGAGATTCCTGCTCTGCAGCTGGAAATTGACGAGCATCACCGTCATAAAGACGTTTTTGAACACACAATGATTGTGCTCGACCGCGCAGTGGCATTAGAAACCGACGCGGACGGTCCTGTGCCCAGACCTGATCTGACACTGCGACTGGCGGCCATTATGCACGATGTTGGCAAGCCGAAAACACGCCGGTTTGAGCCAGGCGGCAAAGTGAGCTTCCACCACCATGATGCTGTTGGCGCCAAATTGACGCGCAAACGTCTCAAAGCGTTGCGTTTTGATCACCATATTGTCGACGATGTTGCTGAACTGGTGAACCTTCACCTGCGTTTCCACGGTTACGTGGATGAACCGTGGACCGATTCTGCAGTCAGGCGTTATGTTAAAGATGCGGGTCCACTGTACGAGCGTCTCAACCGTCTAACCCGTGCTGATGCCACGACACAGAACCGCCGTAAGGCAATGGTGTTCTCGTCTGCTATGGATGAGATGGAACAGCGCGTGCGTGATCTGAAAGAAAAAGAAGATTTTGAAGCAATCCGGCCGGATATTGACGGCAACGAGATTATGGAACTGTTGGGCTTGGAGCCCGGTCCGATGGTTGGGCGTGCCTATAAGCATATGCTCGATTATCGGCTGGATAATGGCCCGGTTGATCACGACACAGCCGTTGATGAGTTGAAACGTTGGTACGCCTCTCTTGACTGATTTAGCGGACACTATCACTGATTCGGCGGGTATTATCGCAGCAACTCATCGACTTTTGGCAATGCCTGGTTTATGTGCTTGGGGTTTGGCTACGTTTGGGGTAACTGGTTTAGTGCTTTGCACTGTACATAATCAGTGATCGATGGCGGCTGGCAGATCGGTCATATCACTGGCTGCTACACAGTTAGAGAAATCCTCAATCGGTGAACCTGTGGCAGGAACATCGGTAGTGTCAACTAGATCGTCGAAAGTAGCGCCGATTACCACATCAATTAAGGTATCTTCACGATCATCCATCACCATAATGGCATCGTTGAAGTTGTTATTTAGTGTATAAGCCTCGTTAATCGCGTTGATGCCGAAGTAAATTGTTGTACGTTCAACGTTTGTACTGGAATAGTTGTCATACGACTGCATTTTGAAGTTGCGGTTCTCCAACGCCTCGTATACAGCTAGAGCGAAACCTGACTGACCAGTGCCGTTGAGTACGCGAATGCTGATCGTACGGTTGTCGACCGTAGTGGCAGCATTGCCATCGTCATCAGCAACAGAACACGGTGCAGTAATGCCGTAATTCGGTTCTGAATCAGTAGATTCAATCTCACCGAGTCCAAAAATATGGAAATAAAACAAGAACGATACAACCAGAGCAGCAACCATAACGGCGCCAACAATGCTGAAAACAATGCGTTGACGATGACGCACATATTGTTTGCGTGCCTCACGCTCATCGTATTGTTCTGCCATGTTTTTATCCTTCGCTGAAAACAATTGACACTAACCTTACCGGCACATGCTGACGCTGACGGCCTCATGGTGTGATGTGCACATGAGGAACAGCTGGTGCTTGTGCGGCGATAATCCTGTCTACTACACCAGTCTGCTGCCACTGTTCTACTACTGCGTTAGCGATGTGCTGATTTGGTACAAAAGCAATAACTGACGGTCCTGAGCCGGAGACAAAAGCGTGACGTGCTCCTGCAGACAGTGCCACAGTGATTGCATCGCCGCTGCGTGGATGCAAAGAAATAGCAGCACGTTGCAGATGATTGTTATCACCATCGCCTGATCCCAGATCATCAAACGACGCGTACACTTCAGGTGTGCGTAACTCGGCTTGATACGCTCCAATCAGCACTGATCCAGAGAACCCCTGATCGTGCAGACGACTCACCTCATCGGTCGGCAGCATGTCGATACGTTCACCGAAGCCAGTGCCATGCGCATAGCCACCGGTTAAGCAGAACGGCATATCAGCCCCCAGACCTGTCGCCACTTCACGCAGCCGTTCCATCGGCCAATTCAGTTCCCATAACGCATTCAACGCCAACAATGTTCCTGCCGCATCAGCCGAGCCGCCACCTAAACCAGCGCCAACAGGAATACGCTTATCAATACTCAACGCCACATCCGGGTCATGCCCGCTAGCCTCAGCCAAAGCAAAAAGAGCGAGTACTGCATGGTTACGGCGCATATCAGTGTCTGAAGCCGCTAAATCACCCAAATGTGTTCCCGATAGATCAAGTGAAAATCCAGACCCCGGTGATTTTGCTGTGGTGGTTACTGTGTCGAATACCCCAACCGCACAGTAAATGGTGTCAAGTTCGTGTCGTCCACCCCATTCAGCACGAGGTTTTCCGACGTGCAGGGTGAGGTTGGTTTTTGCTGGGCAGTCAACGCTGACTGAGGTGGTCATGTCTGCACCTCCTTGATAGCTGCGGACAAGGCAGCAAATTCATTGATTGTTAAGGTCTCACCACGACGAGTGGGATCGATACCTGCTTGATCGAAGGCTTGTTCAGGAACAATACGTTTAAGTGCTGCGTGCAGTGTTTTGCGACGCTGACCAAAGGCAGCATCAACCAAGGCAAATACATCATGTCGGTCTGCGTTTGTAAACCGCGGTTCGTTATATCGCCGGAACAGTACCAGTGCGGAATCCACATTCGGTGCTGGCCAGAACACATTGCGACCGATAGTACCAACGCGTGTGGCTTGTCCGTACCACGCAAGTTTGACGCTTGGAGTGCCGTAGATTTTACTGCCAGGAGTTGCGGCAAGGCGGTCGGCAACTTCTTTTTGCACCATCACAAGAAAAGATGTGAGAGTATCAAAGCGTTCCAGCAACGTTAATAGAATTGGCGTCGCAACGTTATATGGCAAGTTGGAAGCGAGACAGAACTCGTTGGCGGCAAACTCAGGGAGTTCATCTGGTGTTACGTTAAGAGCATCCGATGTGATTACCGTTAACCGTGACGCAGCAGACGGCATGTAATTGGCAACAGTCTGCGGCAAACGTTGAGCAAGCGGCGGATCAATCTCCACAGCAGTAACCTGCGCACCAGCTTCCAGTAATGCTAACGTGAGTGACCCTAAGCCGGGACCAACTTCCATTACCCGGTCACCGGACTGTATGCCAGCTTCACGAACAATGCGGCGAACAGTTCCTGGGTCAATAACAAAGTTCTGCCCAAAACGTTTGGTAGGTGTAATTCCCGCATCTGCAGCAATGCGGCGAATATCGGCGGCACCTAGCAAATGGCCAGACGATACAGCATTTTCAGAGTGATCGCTACCAGTTAATGCTGCGGCACGATCACCCGCAGTGGCGTGCTGCGACATCGCCATCCCTTTCGCATCTTCTCGTATCTCTTGTCAGGGCAGTTTAATACCAGTTATACGATGACCAGTGTGCCAGTGCTTTTGTTGGACTGCCATAACGTTGCGAGATATAGCTTAATCCCCATGTAATTTGTACAGCGCCATCGTCTTCCCATCCGGTGCCCATTTTACTGCCAGGTAGTGCCTGCGGAATGCCGTAAGCGCCTGACGATGCGTTACATGCATTCCATCGCCAGCTAGATTCATGGGTCCACAGTTCTACCAGGGCTTTCCATTCAGAGCCCGTCCATCCGTACTGTGCGGCGGCTCCAGCGGCATAAGTCTGTGCTTCGGAAACCGTTGGATGCCACAAGGTTGCTGAGGATGAGCTACTCGATGATGAACTGGATGATGAGGAACTGGAACTGCTGGAACTACCTGAGTTACTTGAGCTGCTACTCGACGACCCGCTGGAGCTGCTCGAACCACTGGAACTACTGGAGGAGCTGGAAGAACTGCTGCTGTTGCTGCTAGAGGAAGAGTTACTGCTCGACGAACTCGAATCCGAAGACGAGTTACTGGATGTATCGCTATCATCACTATCTGAATCGCTGCTATCAGCATCTTCCGTGTCATCAGTATCAGAATCGTCAGTATCCGAAGTATCAGAATCACTGTCGCTGCTGGTACTGTCGGCGTCTTCGGTATCGTCTTCTTCAGCAGGGCCTACAGCAATAATCTCGTCAACAGCAATCTTGGTTGTTGTTTCAGAAACAAGCGTTTCACTTTCTGCAACGCCATCTACGTAGGTAATGTTGTAGACACGCTCAATCTCACCGTTTTCACCCTGCTGTTGCACCACAGTTTCTCCGGGTTCCAAGCTGGAATCAACAATGGTTTGTGTGGAATACGGCACTGTTTCGGTACGTGTTTCTTCTTCGTGTGTGACGCGCTGTATGCGCAGAATCATATCCTCATCGTCTTTTTCAATGCTGACGCGATCTTCAGTACCAACGGTAATGGCCAAAGAATCGAGGATCGATGCAACGGGAAGTGTGCCATCAGGTGCGGTGTAAGTCTCACCATCGGCGATAACAGTGACAGGGCCTTCTTCATTAATGACCAATCCACCAGTTAACTGCGCATATAAGGCATCAACATCAATGGTGATACCACTAGCGTCGTCAAGATTGGCCTCAAAGAAGCCAAGTAATTGTTCCGCACTGGTAGCTACCGTCCAGAATGGTACTTCCGTGCCGTTAATAACAATGGTGGTTTGATAAGCACTGCGGACAGAAACAACATCATGGTCAACCAAACCGCCAGATGACGAGGTGACTTGATCATGACTGCGAACGGTAACACCTTGCTCTTCGAGTAGGCGAGCGACGGTAGTGGCGTAGGTAACAACCTCGGTAGTTTCGCCATTGATGTCTAAGGCAACAGTTTTTCGCGTTGTAAAACCACATGCCAGAACAGATGCCAGCGTAACGGCGACCACACATATGATCACACGTACGCGGCGCATTACCACAAATCTGCGAGGTGTCCAGCGCCGTGCCATTCTGCCCCTCCTTGAATCGAATCGTTACGTTGTGCATTGTAACGTCTAAGTCTGAGGCTTTATGAGAAAGTCAAAGACCATCAGCTATTTCCCCACAAATACAGTCAGCGATCACCAGTTGCTGCGTATCAGGTATCACATCAGGTGTTCAATCAGTATTCGTATTGCTTAGCAAAGGGTGTTGTGCAAAAAAATGGGGGGCGGGAGAGAAGGGGATGTTCCCGCCCCCTTACTGCGGGCAGAGCTGGTTGGGGGACGCTCCGCCCGTCCACCAGAAGCCGTAGTTGGGGGGAAGGCTTCTGGAACTTACTCACGGTAAGATCACCTTGCAGGAGAAAGCTGCACAAACCCATCGTACAACGTTTTTCCTCCGCTCGAGCCTCCTGTCGGGTTCGAACCGACGACCTGCCGCTTACAAGGCGGCTGCTCTGGCCAGCTGAGCTAAGGAGGCAGTTTTGACAAAGCACAACAATGCCCGACAAACAACAGAATAGCTTAGCAGCACATCGCTAATCGTCAAATACCGGGCATTGCGTCGGCACGTCGCCGGCAGAATATGAACGATATGAATTACTCCCCGGTAGCTACAGAAATGGGTTCACCGTCTGAGCCGATCGACGGTAATACATCCGAATTACCTACGTCGTCAGCATCCAACCCCAACGATTCCAACATACCATCCAGTGTGCCTACGTCAGCAAGTGTGAGCTCGTTCATATCCCAGAAGTATCCGTTAATTGTCACCGTCGGAGTACTCATTGAGCCCTTCAGACTGCCAGTTACGTTGTACAGCTCACTGCGTAGAGGTGTGTACGTGTCGATTGCATCCAACCAGTCGTAGTACTCACCGCCAAACATGCCAGCAGCCACATCCTCAGATACGCCGGCATTGATGGCTTGCTCACTGATTTCATCATTACTTACCGACTCATATTCGGATCCCTCACCGGGCTGGAAATCTTCAGCGTACACATTCATCATGAAGTTGAGCAGATGGCTTGGATCATCGTCATTCTCAGCGATATACAGTGCTGCATTCGCTACGCGACTCGAATAATCATCGGTTGAATATTTATCCATAAACGCCATGAAATGCAGTTCAAGATTGATCTGGCCGGCGTTCATCATTTCTATTAACGTTTCGTCAAGCGTACGGTTGAGATTGCCGCACCCTGGGCAAAGGAAGTCCATATATATGGCAATGGTGGGCACGTCGTCCACGCTGGTACCATAGCCGTCTTTTGAGATAAGGATTCCACCCTGATCATCGGCACGTGATGGCGAGACTTCTACCTCCTGTAAAAGCTCGTATGCCTCATCTATGGTGAGATCAGAGGATGAGTTGTCGGATGAATTAAGCGAACGCCAAACAGCGAATCCGGCAACCGCTAATAAGACAACGATGATTACCGCAACAATGCAGCCGATAATTGCCTGCTGCTTACGTTCTTTTGCAGCCTGTTCTTCTCTTGCGCGTTGAGCTGCTGCTTCAGCCGCACGACGTTCAGCGCGTGTTCTCTTTTTGGCGGCTTTCTTGGTGTTCTGCGCCATCGAAATCCTTTCCTCGTTCGCTT
>CAYQJZ010000028.1:0-7724 GCA_964417995.1 uncultured Bifidobacterium sp. | reverse complement strand
CAATGTGAACAGTATCCATAACACGCTCATAGCGATTGTCAGCCACGACAAGCGTGAAGAACGATTGGTTGCCGCCTCTATGTTAGGCATACAGGGCATACCGTTAGGAGCGTATCCATAAGCTGGAATCATGCCGAATGCAGTGGCATCGAGGTGGCCGAGTCCGCATAATGCACTAGCGCCGATACGCGCTGGTTCAGGCGATATAAGCACCGCAGCAATCAGCCACCCGCCTGCGCCAAACAACATAAGCGTTAACCCGGTAGGAGAGGTAGGCAAACCAGTTGGCAATGTCACAGAGAAGCCACTGTCGCCAATTGGCAGCAGATATTGTGCAACTTGTAGCTGTGCTACTGGTATTGCCAGTGCTGCACCGCTGGCGAATACCAGAAAAGCTGTGGCAATACGGGGAATTGTCAACACAAAGGCTTTAATCATGTGCCACGGCAACGATGCAGTACGCCATAAAGCATCGCTGCCACGCTTACCACCGTGTTTGCCTTCGCGCTGCAGCTGTGATTCAGTATTAAGTCCGGCGGTGAGTATTATCCACAACACCACAAAAGCCACAATGTGTGCAATAAGCGGCATGGATGCCGACAACAGGCCAATTGGTACAGCCAGCAATAAACATGGTGTCAAACCGCGCGAATAATACGTATGACGTTTAACGCCAGTGAGATCAACATTAGGCATGGGGGGAATGCCATCATGTGCTGGAACGTCGGATTGCTCGGAGGCAGACGGTTCTGGCGGCACTGAACTTTGTGGGGGAACCGAAGGGGGCATGTCACTTGGTGGCGGTGAACTGGAAGTTGCAGCAGATGTAGTTGACGACGCTGAACGTGGTGCGTAGTCAGCTTGCGTATCAACAGGCATGGCCGTGGTGGCTTGTGGCGATGAATCATCGAAAGCCTGTGCCATTGACGACGGCATCACGCTTGTCGCTTCCGGTGAAGCTGATACCGTATCGGGGATTGCGACCGTCTCACCAAATGTTGCTGCGCTTGAACTTGGCATCGCTATGGTAGCTGGTGGTTCACCGGTATTGAAGTCACCAGTGCTGCAGACACCGTTTACATCGCTGGCATCACCGCTGCGGTGTCTGTTGCTAGATACCGAGCGTGGAGTTGCATCGTCAACCATTGGCATGACCGCAGTGTGAGCAGAAAGCGATGGCTGAGCATCCTGCGACGACATATACGTAGTTGGCGCATCTTGTAACTGCCCTAATCGTTCACCACTGCCAGAAGGAGCTGGAATTGTAGGGGTACGCCCAAGCGGATTAGGAATCTTGATACCCCCACCCGGCGCATCGAACGAGTCAGTAGCATTCCCTAAATGAGCAGAAGGTAAATCAGTTTGTGGCTCATTGCGCCACATTATGCGCGGATTATCTACGCTCGCAGTCGCTGCAGCTTCAGCCATTCCCATCGAAGCCGCACCCATAGCGTTTGCCACTCCTGCTAAAGCAGCCCCTGACACTGCTTTTGCTGCCGTAGACACCGAAAAAGAATTAGAGGCACGCCGTGGGCGGCCAGACCCGTCAAAAGGGAGCACCACCCCCGAACCAGTATCGTGATCTGAAGTATCATCCCACACCGTCGAATTCAGTGCATCGATCTGAATAGCCTGCAACAACTGCTCAGGAGTACAACGCTGAGAACGATTGGGATTAAGAGCAGAACGGAACGCTGCCATCGTATCTGCCGGCAGTCCCGTCAAATTAGCGTTTCCCGCAGCGGCGCGTTCCAATACAGCCATCATTGGCTTTGTGCCAAATACCGGAGCGCCAGTCGCAGCAAACCCCAATACGGCTGCCAACGACCACCAGTCAGTTTCTTCGTCGGATTCAGCACCGTCAATAATCTCCGGAGCAATAAAACCCGGCGTACCCATTACCATGCCAGTACGCGTGACATGGCTTTCGCCTTCGCCCATAGCAATGCCAAAATCCACCAAAACTGGTCCCGACGCAGAAATCATCACATTCGTCGGTTTGATGTCACGATGCACAATACCCGCCGCATGCACCGCACGCACTGCTTCAATCAGTTTGCGCGTTAAACGCTCCAAATCGTCGGCTATATAACGCCCGTTAGCAGCAACATCATCACGAAGATTCTTACCTTCAATCAGTTCAGTGACGATGAACGCCAGCGTGTCGTCTAACTCCATATCGACGATGTCACACACCCCAGGGTGCTGTACCTTACGCAAAGCCATTGCCTCACGGCGCAAGCGCTCGCGGGCTGTTAACCGTTCGCGAGCGGATGGATCACTGGGGTCAAGCTGCTCTACGTTGTCATCAGACAGTGAATCACGCAGAATTTTCATTGCAAAAATCTGTCCGCCATCGTCGCGTACGCGCCATACAGAACCCATCGCGCCTGCGCCTAGACGAGAGATGAGCGTATATCCCCCGACCATTTGCCCTGGATTCAAGTCCAATTCGCTCATGTGCTCCATCCTATCCCGCTGCCTTGGAGGAAACTGCAGTCTGTGCTGCTCGATGAGCGTACACAGGAAAAACAATGGCAACACTTAGACAGCGTGTTGTATTCAATCAGAAAACGTACAGATTATGCATGTGAAACGACAGGCTGTGACAGTGATCGGTGAAGGGTGTTTAAGCTTTTCGATAATGGACTATCGGCATAACGGGGTGCGGGCATTGCAAGCCTCAATGGTGAAGCGAACGTCATCATCGGTTGGGAGCAGAGAAGGGCAGTTTTGTTGTCAACCGCCGGTTGCACGGCTCGTTGGTGCCGGTTGTTCCCTAGAGAGGACACAAGGAGGAGGAAATAGCTCATGCTGGGCATTAATATGAGCGACGTTATTAACGTCCTCGTTTCTTTGGCGCCGCAGCTGATCGCCATCGGTGTTGTACTGGTATTGGCGATTATTCTGACCTTCGCTGTCAATAAGAAGACGGTGAAGAATGCGGCCACTCGCAAGCTCATTCACGCGGAATCATGGCTCGTCTTTATGGTGGCAGCCGTTGTTTCCGTGGTAATGATGCTGTACGGCCCATTGGCCACACTGTTAAACAACGCTACCGCCGAAGCATACGAACTGTCGGACGAGACTGTAGCTGCTGCGGAGGAGCTTGCTGTTGAGGTACAGTCTGAAGGCATTACGCTGCTGCAGAACAACGACAGCAGTCTGCCGCTTTCTGACACGAATGTGAACGTGTTTGGTTGGGCATCCACCAATCCGGTGTACGGCGGTACAGGTTCCGGTTCGATGTCTGACCAGTATCCAACCACGTCGTTGCTGGATGGTCTTGCTGAAGCTGGTTTGACTGTTAATGAGGAATTGTCCACTCTGTATACCGATTATCGTGAGGATCGTCCTGAGGTCGGTATGTTCGCCCAGGATTGGACGTTGCCTGAGGTTCCGGTGGATCAGTATTCTGACGAACTGATTGCTGATGCACAGGACTTCTCCGACACAGCAGTTGTGGTTATTGCTCGTGTTGGTGGTGAAGGTGCTGATCTGCCGACTGATATGACAGCAGAAGGCATCACTTACGAGAACAACTCCGACGATTATGCCGACTTCGAAGAGGGTGAGCACTTCCTACAGCTCAGCCAGACCGAAGAAGACATGATTGCCATGGTCACGGAAAACTTCGAGAACGTTGTGCTGGTGTACAACGGCGCGAATGCTTTCCAGTTTGATTTCCTCGATGATTACGACATTGATTCAGTAGTGTGGTGCCCGCCGGCTGGTCAGACTGGCTTCTTGGCTCTTGGCCAGGTGTTAACCGGTGAGGTTAACCCCTCGGGTAAGACTTCAGATACGTTTGTGTACGATCTGACCACTACGCCAACGTTCAACAACTTCGGTGACTTCCAGTACGACAACGTTGACGAATTCGCTTCGGATGACACTGATTCGTTACCAACTTTCGTCAACTATGTCGAAAGCATCTACGTAGGTTATAAGTTCTACGAGACTGCCGCTGAAGAAGGTCTGATTGATTACGATTCAACGGTTCAGTTCCCGTTTGGTTACGGTTTGAGCTACACCACCTTCGAGCAGGAGATGGGTGAAGTCACTTACGCAGATGGCACTGTGTCTTTCGATGTCACTGTTACCAACACTGGTGATGTAGCTGGTAAGGATGTTGTTGAGGTCTATTACAACCCGCCGTACACCAACGGTGGTATTGAAAAGGCCAGCGCAAACCTGGTGACCTTCGATAAGACCGACCTGCTGGAGCCGGGTGAGTCTCAGACCATCACCATCGAATTCGACGACGATGACATGGCTTCCTACGATTACGAGGATGCCGCAGCCTACGTTCTGGAAGCTGGCGATTACATCGTGTCGATCAACTCTGATTCACACACGGTAATCGATGAAGCAACCGTGACTGTTGACGAAACAATCACCTACGATTCTGAAGACAATACGCACAACGGCGACTCTACTGTTGCCACCAACGTGTTCTCTGATGCTGAAGGTGATGTGACGTATCTGTCTCGTGCTGATGGTTTCGCTAATTATGAGGAGGCCACGGCTGCTCCGACTGACTATTCAATGTCTGACGAGTACAAGGCTACGTTCATCAACAACAGCAATTACGACCCAGAAGACTACAACGACGATTCGGATGAGATGCCGACCACTGGCGCTGACAATGGTCTACGTTTGGCTGATCTTCGTGGCGTCGATTACGACGATGAGCAGTGGGACGAGCTGCTGGACCAGCTCACCTTCGACGAGATGGACAACATCATCGCCATGGGTGGCTACGGCAATGCTGCTATCGATTCTATTGGTAAGGTGTCGCTTGTTGATGTGGATGGTCCGGCTTCGTTGAATAACAACTTCACTGGTGTTGGCTCCATCGGCTTCCCGTCTGGTGTTTCTTTCGCGTGCACCTGGAACTCTGAGCTTGCCTCTGAGTTTGGTGACATGATTGGTCAGATGGCACGTGAGATGAATGTGACCGGTTGGTATGCACCGGCTATGAATATTCATCGTTCGGCCTTCTCTGGTCGTAATTTCGAGTATTACTCGGAGGATGGTTATCTGTCTGGTGTGATGGCTTCCAGTGCTATTGCTGCTGCTCAGGAGCAGGGTGTTTACGCGTTCATGAAGCACTTCGCTCTGAACGATCAGGAGACGAACCGTCTCAGCATGTTGTGCACCTGGGCAAACGAGCAGGCTATCCGTGAGATTTATCTCAAGCCGTTTGAGATGAGTGTTAAGGATGGTGGTACTGGTGCTGTGATGAGTGCTTTCAACTACATCGGCACCACCTATGCTGGCGCTCACTCGGGCTTGCTTAACACGGTGCTGCGTGACGAGTGGGGCTTCCAGGGCATGGTACTGACCGACTACTTCGCCGGTTATGGCTACCAGAATGCGGATCAAATCATTCGCAACGGTGGTGACTTCATGCTTGCTACCACTGATGTAACCAACCACGTCACCGACGAGTCGGCTACTTCGCTGATCGCAATGCGTCAGGCCACCAAGAACATCCTGTACACGGCAGTGAACAGCTGGGCGTACGAGGATGGTGAGCCTGAGTCGAGCACGCCGATCTGGCAGACCGCAACAATTGTTGTCACCTGCATCTTTGGTGTTATCTTCCTCGTACTCGAGGTGGTATCTATCAAGCGCTACATCGCACGCAGGAATGCTGATAAGGCCTGACAACTCATAGTGCATCACCGCTGAACAAGCGATGTGATGTGACATAACACAAAGCCCGGTTTGTTCTGTGAACTACTCTCTGGTTCGTAGACGGCCGGGCTTTTTATTTGCCTTGTTAAGACGTGTTACACATTTTGTTACATAGCTCTTGTCAGACACCAAAGATGACATGCCCAATGTTCGTTTACGGGTGACCGAAAAAGAAACAGAATCGACCGAATAAGGAAAAAGCACACAGCAAAAATCACCGATTGATGGAATAGGAATGTCGACATGAGGGTGTGCCGGCTCATTTGTGACGCTCGGAACTGCCCCTATATCGCAACAACCAGGACGGAGGAAAGGAACGCCCATGTTGAGCATCAATTGGGATGACGTCATCAACGTGCTGGACTCACTTGCGCCATACCTGATCTTTATTGGTGTTGTGCTGGTGCTGGCACTGATTTTGACGTTCGCCGTGAATAAGAAGACAATGACTAACGAGGCTACTCGTAAGCTCATTCATTCTGAATCATGGCTTGTTTTTATGGTGGCTGCTGTGGTGTCTGTAGCAATGATGCTGTACGGACCGCTGGCCACACTGTTAAACAACGCAACTGCCGAAACTTATGAATTATCGGATGAAACTGTTGAAGCTGCGAGCGAGTTGGCTCAAGAGGTACAGTCTGAGGCTATTACGTTGCTGCAGAACGACAACGACGCATTGCCGCTTTCTGACACGAATGTGAACGTGTTTGGTTGGGCATCCACCAATCCGGTGTACGGCGGTACAGGTTCCGGTTCGATGTCTGACCAGTATCCAACCACGTCGTTGCTGGATGGTCTTGCTGAAGCTGGTTTGACTGTTAATGAGGAATTGTCCACTCTGTATACCGATTATCGTGAGGATCGTCCTGAGGTCGGTATGTTCGCCCAGGATTGGACGTTGCCTGAGGTTCCGGTGGATCAGTATTCTGACGAACTGATTGCTGATGCACAGGACTTCTCCGACACAGCAATTGTCGTGATCGCCCGTGTTGGCGGCGAGGGCGCTGATCTGCCTACCGACATGACTGCGGACGATATTACCTACGAGAACAACTCCGACGATTATGCCGACTTCGAGGAAGGCGAGCACTTCCTGGAGCTCAGTCAAACTGAGGAAGACATGATCGAGATGGTCACCGAGAACTTCGAGAATGTAATTCTCGTGTACAACGGTGCCAACGCTTTCGAGTTTGACTTCATTGACGATTATGACATTGACGCTTTGGTGTGGTGCCCGCCGGCTGGCCAGACTGGCTTCTCAGCTTTGGGTGAGGTTCTGACTGGCGAGGTGAATCCGTCGGGTAAGACTTCAGATACGTTTGTGTACGATCTGACCACTACGCCAACGTTCAACAACTTCGGTGACTTCCAGTACGACAACGTTGACGAATTCGCTTCGGATGACACTGATTCGTTACCAACTTTCGTCAACTATGTCGAAAGCATCTACGTAGGTTATAAGTTCTACGAGACTGCCGCTGAAGAAGGTCTGATTGATTACGATTCAACGGTTCAGTTCCCGTTTGGTTACGGTTTGAGCTACACCACCTTCGAGCAGGAGATGGGTGAAGTCACTTACGCAGATGGCACTGTGTCTTTCGATGTCACTGTTACCAACACTGGTGATGTAGCTGGTAAGGATGTTGTTGAGGTCTATTACAACCCGCCGTACACCAACGGTGGTATTGAAAAGGCCAGCGCAAACCTGGTTTCCTTCGATAAGACCGATCTGTTGGAGCCGGGTGAGTCTCAGACCATCACCATCGAGTTTGATGAGGACGATATGGCCTCTTATGACTCCGACACCGCTGAGGCTTACGTGCTCGAAGCTGGTGATTACATTGTGTCGATCAACTCTGATTCACACACCATCCTTGATTCGGCAACAATCACTGTTGACGAAACAATCACCTACGATTCTGAAGACAATACGCACAACGATGATGAGACCGTTGCAACCAACGCCTTCTCTGATGCTGAAGGTGATGTGACGTATCTGTCTCGTGCTGATGGTTTCGCTA
>CAYQJZ010000027.1:9848-26525 GCA_964417995.1 uncultured Bifidobacterium sp. | reverse complement strand
GAAACCATCAGCGACACACCGTCACCCGTTGTTAATTTCATAAACAGTGAACTTGGCTAGACTCTGCGCTGCACAAGATTATTTCTATACCCCCGATCCTAACCCCCGTAACTTCGCTACACCTTTAGATCAAGCACAATCACAATATGACCAACAATGAGGCTGCATAGTTAGGGGTTGCGCATGGATCTTCGACTAGCCAATGGGTACGTTCCTGCCTCACAGTACCAATCCCTGACACTCTCAGGTTCTTGTGAACTCGGCACTGGCGCCTCCTTCAACACTGCCACAGTCTCTGGCGCTCTCACCGCTCATGGATGTTCTGGCAAGTGTCTCACATGTGAATCTGGCAATATCACATGCCACGGTGATATGCGCGTCGCCACAATTTCTGGACACGGGCGTTTAGAGGTTCGCGGTAATCTGATCTGTGACAGTATTACCTTCACCGGCGATATACATGTGTATGGTCAGATCATCTGTTCACACGCACTGAATGTGTATGGAAGACTTACAAACAATCACACAATACGAGCAGAGGAAATCTCTATTGATGGTGTGCTCATTGGACAGGATTTACACATTCAAACGTTGCAGCTACAACCACTACGTAGTCTTTTGCTGTCGCGTATTGGTATGCGCAAATATCTTTCACGCAGTCGCGCACGTACTGTGATTGGCACAACAATCAATGCTCGTAAATTTGACTGTGATGATCTACACGCCCGACATATAAACATAGGCGAACACTGCCGTATCACCCATATTTGCAGTCGTAATATTTACCACGACGATGGCACTTCACGAATTCTTAAACTCGATGCTGGCTGCACTATTGAAGACACTCTCTAGCGCACAGCTTAGCCCATAGCAACTCTTCCGGTTCTCCTTGTGTGGACGTGTACAGCAGGTCGGCGTATCAGCCACGTGGCGTGTGGTGTGGATGCATGTGCGGACGCGCGTAGAGGAGAGTGAAGAGTGAAAAGCTGGACTAAGGTGTAGACGTGTATGTGAGGACGCGCGTGTGGACGTGTACATGTAAACATGAGTACGAGTGAAAAAATGCAGACTCTGGAAGGCATGCAGGAATTGTTGTCACCTGGGCAAGTAGCTGAATTACTGAATACTTCCAATCCATATTGGTCACATAATATTGAGGGCTTGGATGGTGTCTGTGAGCAGGAATCCTATCCATGTTGACCACATGGCAGTGTGAACGTATAGGACTGTCTTACCTAAAAAATCAGAAGGTTTGTTCGCTAACGTTCTAAAGGATGTTAACCAATGGATTGAGTTGAACGCGATCTAACCTGAATAAGCCAGCAGCCCACCCAAAACGTCCAGCGACACACCCAAACAGACACATTGTGACGTTTCACCCGCCATTGCTGCATGCTCTGTGCTATTGTATACATTTGTGCCTGAGGGCACAGTTCGGACCGTAGCGCAGTTTGGTAGCGCACTTGACTGGGGGTCAAGGGGTCGCGGGTTCAAATCCCGCCGGTCCGACCAAAATGGAGGAATGTCAACAATTCCGCCCTTTCTTTTTCTCAGTGAAAATGCTTCAGATACAGCCAGGCGCGACAATTCCTATCGTTGCATGTTTCATTGTGTCTGAAACCAACTACAAAAAGAGGGGCTATAGGTCACAACCTGCTATTTGCCGGACAGATATACGCACTGATAATCAAGGAACACAAGGGCAGAACGTTCTAACTCCCCTATTATGTTCTGAATAAAGCTGACTTTCGCGTCTATACCGAACATTGCAAGGAAGCGAATCACTGGAGCAATATCTGCGGTTGAGTTGAACAACCCGCATCCTGCGGGAATATTGGACATACTGGAAAACTGGATCGACATTGAGCCTATAGCCCGACATTGAACACCTGCGGAATCACAGAACCGGCTGACAACTCCTCGCATGTTCTCAACGGTGATCCGCCCGTCCCCAACTTGACGCTCCACACAGAGAGCGGAAACCGTTGGTATTCCACTGTTTTGGTCGGGCTGACAGGATTTGAACCTGCGACATCCTGCTCCCAAAGCAGGCGCGCTACCAAGCTGCGCTACAGCCCGTTTTGCCACTCAACCTTGTATAGCCTTCATGGCACAAGAAAACAGTATATCGCATTCTGTGTTTGCCACATCAACGCGTGTCGTGCTATAAAACGGAAGCCATCGAATGCTTGCCACACCCAAGAGTTTGTTTTGGTACTTTCAGCTATACCGAAAGACAAACAACAAAACAAGAAACAGCATACGCGATGTCAATCACTTACACCATCTCAATACGTCAGAAGTCATAGCACAGTCACCTGGAAAAAAGTCACCGGCGCTACAGGATAATCATCTATCGTAAAAAGCCTGGCAGCTCATGGAAACGACTCAAGAAAACAACCTCCACAAACTACACCGACACAACCACAACCAACACCACATACTATTACACCGTACGAGCCTACAAAGGATCGGATACGAGCTATTACAAGACCAGTGGCATTAGTGCATCCACGGCTATAACGTCTAAAGCACAAAAATATTCCAGCAACACCAAGTACCTGATTCTGGTTAACCGCAATACTCATACGGTAGCTGTATATACCGGTAAGAAGAATAATTGGACACTCAAATATTCATGGGATTGTGTCACAGGTAAGTCAAGCACACCAACAATTACTGGTTCGTACAGCACAACAGGTTATAAGAGGACCACACTGAGCACAGACAGCCGAGCCCACTGGTGTACGCAGATTTATGGTGAATATTTCTTCCACTCAATTCTGTCATCAGAAAGTGAACTCAATCAGAGTCTGTTGGCTGTATCCGACTTCCAGTGTCGGCAGCCAAGTGGATTTATAACAACATTAAGTCAGGTACTCGTGTGGTTATCTACAACTGATTGTCTACCACAGGTAGTTTCTGACAAATAAGGGTTGACAACCCTTATAAACAACTGAATTAATACTCGTTAATCGGCAGTAAACAGCATAAGTACACGCGATAATACGCAGTACAGATCGCAAGATTTTTGCCTATTAGCGGGCATCATTATCTCTGTTCGTTTCTAACAGAGAGCAATACATCATCAATACTGAGCTGCCTCCTGTTCCTAAGATAACGTCCAAGAAACAGCAAACAGCTCACACAATCGTGTTGTGTTAACTCACGTTGATTATGCAGCACGCAACGCTCTCTCACTGCATAATCACGACATGTTTATTTACGACGCTTCTTCTCGCGGATTTTCACCGAAATCTGAATCGGAGTACCTTCAAAACCAAACTCTTCACGCAAAGAACGTTCCAAATACCGGCGGTACCCGTGTTCAAGGAATCCAGTAGCAAAAATCACAAAGCGCGGAGGACGACTGGACGCTTGTGTGGCAAACAAAATACGTGGCTGTTTGCCTCCACGCAACGGATGTGGATGTGCGGACTGTACACGACCAAGGAATGCGTTGAGCTTGCCAGTAGGCACACGCTGATCCCATGAAGCCAATGCTTTGCGCATAGCAGAAGCAAGACGGTTAGTATGCCAGCCAGTTTTGGCTGAGAGATTTACTCGCTGTGCCCAGGTAACCCGATCGAATTCAGTCACCCACAAACGTTCCAAACGCTGTTTGTCGAACTCATCCATCGCATCCCACTTGTTAAAAACAAGCACGATTGCACGCCCAGCATCCACAGCCTGACTCATTACTTTGAGATCCTGGTCGGAAATTGGTTGCGAAGCATCAAACAAAACGAGAGCAAGCTCAGAACGTTCAATAGCGGCCTGTGTGCGCAACGATGAATAATAATCAGCGCCTGACACCTTATGCAAACGACGTTTGATGCCCGCCGTATCAATGAACAGCCAGTCTTCGCCATCGACATTCACGATTTCATCGATCGGATCACGTGTTGTACCAGCTAAATCGTTGACAACAACGCGCTGTTCATGCGCTAGCTGATTAAGCAGAGAGGACTTGCCAACATTTGGCCGGCCGACCAACGCGATACGCCGCAAATGCGATGGAGTAAGGAATCCGGAGGTTTTCTGCGCGTTCTTCAGCTTGTCGAGAGCTACGTCAAGCAGATCACCAACTCCCCTACCGTGCATTGCTGAAATTGCATACGGCTCACCAAGACCGAGTTTCCAGAATTCAGCAGCAAGATATTCACTTTCGCGGTCGTCAACTTTGTTTACGGCTACGGTAACTGGCTTGCCTGATGCACGCAGCATGGTCACAATGCGTTCATCAGTAGCGGTTAAACCAACTTGTCCGTCAACCACAAGCACAACAGCATCCGCTAGTTGCACAGCAATTTGTGCCTGATCTGCAATAGCTGAGTCAATACCTTCAACGCCGGTTTCCCAACCGCCGGTATCAACGAGTTTGAAATCAGTACCCGCCCATTCTGCGTCATAGCTGACGCGGTCGCGGGTTACACCGGGTGTATCCTCTACAACAGCAGCTCGGCGGCCAAGAATACGGTTTACCAGCGTGGATTTTCCTACATTCGGCCGGCCAACAACAGCGAGCACACCAACAGGCGTTGGCGCAAAAGTGTCTTCTCCCTCGTCGTATGCCGATCCGTCAATCAGCTCAGCATCTCCTTCATCAAGTTCATAATCGGCGAGGTTCGAGGCATAGCGTTCGTATTCTTGTTCCTCAATTGCTTGATCAACCAGTGATGACAGTATGTCAAGTGTCTGGTCAAAGTTGAGATCAGAATTGTCGACTGTTGTTACACCGTCCGCAGCTTCAAGAAAACTTGTCACCTTGGAATCAGCGCGGTCACGTGCCGCAACATCTTCTCCGCCAACACCTTTCGATGCCTGACCAGTGCGTCGTGCTTGCCGTACTTCTTCACGCGCAGTAAGCAACACACGCACTTCAGCGTCTGGAGCAACCACCGTGGTGATATCGCGTCCTTCAGCCACAACACCAGCGCCTCCAGAGAAAGAATCCTCTGAAGCCTCTCGCGCAATATAAGCACGCTGAGCTGCAATCAACACATTGCGCACCGGAATAATGTTGGACACTTTCGACACGCGTGTGGACACTTCAGAGGCGCGAATTGCTGCGCTGATGTCCTCGCCGTCTGCCAACACTTTGGGATCGTTGGGATCAACACCGATACCGAAATGTCCGTCAGTGAAGAACTCCCCTACCGTTTCAACAACAGCTTGTTCGTCCACCTGTTCAGCGTCGAGGTCGATACCTTGGCGGATGCACCACCATGCGCATGCACGATACATGGCACCAGTGTCGAGGTATGCGAAACCGAAACGTTTAGCTAGAGCTTTTGACGTTGACGATTTGCCGACCCCAGCAGGCCCGTCAATAGCTACTCGGATCACAGCCCAACCTCCTTCGACAACGACCGCACCTCGGTTTGAGAGAGCACACGGTAAGAACCCGGCTTGAGGTCACCAAGTTTGATTGGCCCAATCTGTGTGCGAACCAGGCGTTTAACAGGGAACCCAATAGCACCAAAGATGCGGCGAACAATGCGGTTCTTACCTGAATGCAAAACAACCTTTACCATTGTGGTGTCGTGGTTAGCGTCAATAATTACGCAACGATCGAGTTTGATCCACCCGTCATCAAGCTGCACACCTTTAGTAACCAGTCGGCGGCATACTGTTCCACTAATATGCCCCTGTAACGTGGCGATGTATGTTTTCTCCACCTCATACTTTGGGTGCATAACGTGCTGGCTGAGCTCACCGTCATTGGTCATCAGGATCAATCCCTCGGAATCATAGTCGAGTCGACCCATGTGGAAAATACGCTCGTATTTGTCGCCAACAATGTCACGTAGCGTGTAGCGTCCCTTAGGGTCGTCCATCGTACTGAGTACGCGACGTGGCTTATTTAATGCCAGGGTAACGTGGTTTGAATTAACCCGTACACGGGATCCATCGACTCGAACCTGTTGACGTTTGGGATCGACGCGTGTACCAAGTTCGGTAACAAGTTCGTCATCAACTTCTACACGTCCGTCAAGAATGATCTGTTCGCATTTTCTTCGAGAACCAAATCCGGCTTGAGCGAGTAGCTTTTGTAAGCGAATTCCTTCAGTATCGTTGTGCGCCTGATTAGCGCGAGTATAAGCGTGTGGCATCGTTCTCCCAACGTGGCCGTAAATACGTGAATATGTGCGATTGTGCCGTGGAAACTCCAGCAGACACAACCCTTCCATATTACCGCACTGCAGGAGCTGCTGGTACCATTGCAGTCGTTCGGTGGGAAAACCGCATATATAGAGAGGAATATTATGACCACTGAAGAACAAGCGCCAGTCCCAACAATAGATACGCCGCCTGCTCCTGAGAAAAAGAAGAAGCCACGCAAGCCGCTGAATATTGGTCCGGCTGCTTTGCGTGTATGTGCTGAATTGGTAGGCAGCTTCCTGGTGTGCCTGTCTCTTTATTTGATTGGCACCGTGGGCTGCTCAATGTATGGCGTTAATCTGGCTTTCATCGCTGTGGCGACCGGTCTGGTTTATGCCACAGTAACAATGGCTCTCGGTGGCGTGTGCAGCGCTCAGTTCAATCCTGCGGTGACAGTTGCTGCCATGTTGACGTCTAAAATGGGTGTGCTCGAAGGCATTCTGAATATTATTGTTCAGGTTGCGGGTGCGATTGGTGCCGCTGCTGTGGTGACGAATTTGTTACCGACCTCGGATTCCATTACGGCAAGTGTGTGGTTGACACCTGTTGTTAACGGTTTTGACAGTGGCTCTGTCTCATATACGACGCTGTATAGCGCTGGTTTGTCGTCATTTGGTATTGCGTTGGCGATTGTTGTAGAGGTGGCAGCGTGTCTGCTCATTGTTGCTACGGCAATGCGTACCAGCAAGGAACATGGAAAAACGTCGATGACGTATGTCGCTGCTATGGCAGTGGCTTATGGTCTGGGCGCTGCAATTGCTTATCCGGTAACTGGTGCTGCTCTGAATCCGGCACGTGCTACCGGTATTGCGATTTTTGCTCAGGGTCAAGGATTGACTCAGGAGCCGTTGGAGCAGTTGTGGATTTTCTGGGTGTGCCCGGTGTTGACTGCCGCTTTGGTGGCGTTGCCGATGGTGATTGCTCAAATGGTAGCTGATTCACAAGAAGTGAAAAGAAAGAAAGCTGCTATCGCTGCCGGTAAGAGTGGAGACACCGATGCCGACGACGCTGGTGCTGCTGAATTTGTGGACTCAGAGAAAGCTGAAAATGTTGAAGTAGGTAATGATCAGGCCGATACCGAGGCCGATACCAATAAAGGCGTCGAATCCCACTGATCTTACCTTCCATGGGCTGCGATCATGTAGCACAACTCGGATGATTCCGGTAATAATGGCCGTCACGGCGATCATCACCGTGGCGGCCATTGTGTATCCCAGAAAAGCCACAATTGCCGCAATGACAACAATAATTGCTACAACCCACTCGCATACCGGATTGCCTTCATTGGCTTCCGAAACGTGGGGGTGTTTGTTGTCACTCATGTGTGGCTCCCTGATGTGTTTTGTGTCAAACGGCTTGGTTTATGATCTTCCGGTTTATGTCTCAGTTATTAGGTGCATTCAGTGCAGGCATTGGTGCAGAAATGAATGCACCTATAACTGTTAGATCAGTGGAAGAAGTGGCGTGTACCGGTAACATACATTGTCACGCCAGCATTGCGCGCCGCCTCGAATACTTCTTCGTCTCGAATTGAGCCGCCGGGCTGAACGATGGCTTTAACGCCAGCTTTGATGAGAATCTCCGCACCGTCAGCGAAGGGGAAGAAAGCATCAGATGCTGCGACAGAGCCGCGTGCGCGGTTTGCGCCATCAGCGAGTGTGTTCGCGCGTTCAACAGCCAGGTTGCAGGAATCTACACGGTTCACTTGCCCCATGCCAATACCAACAGTGGCGGCATCGTGTGCGAGCAGGATGGCGTTTGATTTTACGCAGCGTACTGCACGCCAGGCGAATTCCAGATCCTTGAGCGTGTCTGTATCCGCTGGTTCTCCTGAAACAAGCTTCCATGCATCAGGAGTATCACCCGGAGCATTGATGAGGTCAGTGGACTGCACAAGCAGACCGCCGTCAATAGCGCGAACCTGGGTTTTTGCCATTGGTGGTTCAGCCACTTTGAGGATGCGGAGGTTCTTTTTCTTGGTTTGGAGTAGTTCCAATGCTTCAGGTTCATAGTCAGGAGCGACAATAACCTCGGTGAAAATAGGGCGTACACTTTCAGCCATCTCCAGTGACACAGTGGTGTTGACTGCAATTACGCCACCGTATGCACTCATCGGATCGCAGGCGTGAGCTTTACGATGCGCTTCAGCTGCAGTCGCTCCGACTGCTAAACCGCAGGGGTTGTTGTGTTTAACAACAGCAACAGCAATTTGCGGAGCAAAATCCCAGACGGCACGCCATGCTGCGTCAGCATCTACATAGTTGTTGTAACTCATCGGTTTGCCGCCAAGCTGTTCAGCGTGTGCAAAACCACCCTGGTTTAGTGGGTCGAGGTATAGTGCGGCACTTTGATGCGGGTTCTCACCGTAACGCAACGTGTGGGAACGATCCCATGTGCGAGTAAAAGTCTTGGGAAATTGAGTGTCATCAACAGGAGTGGATTCAGTATCAGCGTCTGTAGAGGCAGTGATGCTAGCAGGCTTAGGCCAATGTTTGGCAGTCCATTCAGCAATCGTGGAATCGTAGGCAGCAGTGTGAGCATAAGCTTTGGCAGCCAACCAACGGCGCTCGTCAAGATTGAATCCAGTACCGTTGGCAACGCGTTCAGCAACAAGTGTGTAGTCGTCAGGATCAGTAACTATGGCAACAGTGGCGCTGTTTTTGGCAGCTCCTCGAACCATTGATGGACCACCAATATCGATTTTTTCGATTGTTGCAGCTTCATCTGCACCAGAACGCACGGTGTCTGCAAACGGATAGAGGTTGACCACAACCAAATCGAATGGCTGGATACCCAGTTCGTCGAGTTGTGCGACATGGTCTGGGTTGGTCATATCTGCCAGAATGCCGGCGTGGATGTGTGGGTCGAGAGTTTTAACGCGACCATTAAGGCTTTCAGGAAATCCGGTGACGTCGCTGACTTCGGTGACATTAACACCAAGCTCAGCGAGTCGTTTGGCGGTTGACCCGGTGGAAACGACCTCGGTACCGGCGGCAACGAAGGCCTGAGCGAGCACTTCGATACCCTCTTTATGGAAAACGGAGACCAGAGCGCGCCGTATCGGTCTATTTGTAGTTGTCACCTTATTCCTCCTTGGTGGTTGTTTGAGAGTTCACTACACGTGGCGTGTGTTGTTTGTGAGGCCGGTCGTTATCGGTTTGTGCGTCGTTCGAGTTCACTACACGCAGTGTATGAGGTTCGTTAGGCACATCTGTAGGTTTATTATCGTCTGTCAGTTGCTCAGCCGATGTTTCATGTTCAGACAACGTTCCATCAAACGATAACGCGTGTGATGAATCGCTTTCTGATGTCTTATCTGTGCTACTTGTACCATCTGGCGCTGGTGTGCCTGTTGGCGAATCCGCTGCTGATGAAGTGTGAGCGAGACGCCTGCGCTTCATAATCCAGCGTATGCCGAACACTGTAGAAACACCGATGAGCATTAATAGCCATGCTGTAAGAAGTCCTAATGCTGCGGGTCGAGCCACTGTTTGTGTTGACGACATGACATTAACACCAATATGTGCAAGTCGTTCGTAGCCAAGTGAGCCGTTTGATAGAGCAAACACTGCTGTCATTACCAGAGAAATTAACGCTGCGCCCAAGCAGAATGCGGCAGCGGGATATGCAAAAAGTTCAATCAGCCGTCGCCAGTCGGAAGGATCATCTTTTTTTCCAACGCGCACGCAGAATCCTTGATTAAGCAACAATGCCAGTAAGCCGCTAATAAGCCCAACCGCAAGAGGAATGGTCATAAAGATGATACGGATTGTGTCACTGTTTACTGGCTCGGGGAATAAACCAAATATTGGAACTGCTGGTAAATCGCTGGCTTGGCCAATCCACAACGTAAAGTCAGCAAGCTCGCCGATAGAAAAACCGCCGCCGAACAGCCAGGAAACAGCCCATATGCACATATTAGGTAGCCAGGCGATGCAGGATATTGTGGTGAGAATTCGCGAACCAATCTGCATACCAGACAGCTCGAATACTTCTGCCATGGTACGCCAATTGAGTAGTGTCCATACGCCCACGGTGATAATGCCGCAGATGAGGTAAAAGCTCATCACTGCTGCGCCAAGCACCACGCCAACGCGTAACGCTTGGCGAATATGTATGCTTATACGTTCACGATATGCCGTAATAATGTGTGGTATTAGTGGCGAATACACCGGCATTGCGAGCAGAAATCCGAGGGTAAATACCGTCCCGCATTTAATGGCAATAAGCCATACAGGGTCTACAAAGGTGTATGTCACACCTTGCATGATCAGAATGTTGAAACCTATCCAAGAAGCAAGGCCTGTAATATAAGTGCGCCAGCTGGCAGTGAACCGTATGCTCAATGAGCGTATTACGCCAATAAGTAGCATGGTCAGCAGCAATGGCACAAGAGTGAGTCGAATAACACCAGCTTCAAATCCTGCACCTTGGCTGAGTAATACTACAGCTTCTGCCAGGGGGACAGCTTCAGAAGTGAGACTATCACCGCCTTCTTCCATGGCAATAACAAGCAGCATCAGGGCAATGAATAAGCCGAGAGTGACGGCGTAAATTACCATGGCTAACACCGTGATTAACGGTCCTTTAAGCCATTCTTTGATATGCCAGTTTTGCGATGTCATGACTGAGCAAGCCCGGCTAGCGTGTCTCGCATAATTTGTGCTGTCTGCCCTGGTGTGGCACCAACGCGGATGCCCACAGCTTCTAACGCATCTTTTTTGTCTTGTGCACCGCCTTTACCGCCGGAAACAATAGCACCAGCGTGGCCCATTTGTTTGCCTTCGGGTGCAGTAAAACCTGCAATATAAGCAACAACAGGCTTGCTCATATGTTCGCTTGCCCATTGAGCGGCTTCTTGCTCAGCGGATCCGCCGATCTCCCCGATCATAACCACAGCTTTGGTGTCAGCATCAGCTTCAAACACTTCCAACGCTTCTTGTAGCGTGGTTCCGACAATCGGATCGCCGCCTGCTCCCAGACATGCAGTAAAGCCAATATCGGAAAGTTCACCCATAAGCTGGTAAGTGAGCGTGCCGGATTTGGAGACTAATCCTAATGGTCCTCGACCGACAATGCCGTCAGGAATGATTCCGAGATTTACACCATGCTCATTCTCATTCGCCGGCAGGGTCAACAAGCCGGGACAGTTCGGACCAATAATACGCACGCCACGTCGCAATGCCAGTTCAACAAAGTATGCAGTGTCAGCGACGGGGATTCCCTCAGTAATCACCACGATTAAGCTAATGCCTGCGTCGATAGCTTCGACTACAGCATCTTTGGCGAATCGAGGAGGAACAAAGATAACACTGGCTTGGGCACCAGTGGCAGCTTTAGCTTCAGCACAGGTTGTGTATACGGGAACAACTGCATCTCTGTTATGTGATACCGAGTCAAATGTGACAGTGGTACCAGCTTTTCGAGGATTGACACCTCCCACAATATGTGTACCGGCACGGAGCATACGCGCAGTGTGAGTCATGCCCTGCCTGCCAGTCATGCCCTGAATAATAACCGGCGTACCGTCCTCGATGAATGCTGTCATGCCCGTACCTCCTTGGCATTGGCTGCAAGCTGTGCCGCTTGTGATGCGGCCTGTTCCATCGTTGTGCATACCTGTATGGTGGGAATTTGTGCCTCGGCAAGGATACGCAAACCTTCTTCTGCGGCGTTGCCATCGAAACGCACAACCATGGGCCTATATGTGCCAAGCTCGTCTACAGCGTCAAGAATACCGCGAGCCACTTGTTCACAGGAGGTGATACCGCCGTACACATTGATGAATACCGATTCAACTTGTGGATCAGATAATACGATTTGCAAGCTGGTATGCATTACGTCAGCTGAGGCACCGCCGCCAATGTCCAGGAAGTTTGCTGGCGCTACATCGATACCTTGTTCTTGTGCAGCGCCTGATACGGCGTCGAGTGAACTCATCACCAGTCCAGCACCATTGCCGATAACACCAACCTCGCCGCTGAGACGTACATAATGCAGCCCCAGTTCGCGGGCTCGGCGTTCTAAAGGATCGTCCTGTGTGGGATCGTCGAAACGAGCCCATCCGTTGTGCCGAAAAGCAGCATTGCTGTCAAGGGAAATTTTCGCGTCGAGGGCGCATAACGATTTGGATGATTCGTCATCCGGGTCGCCTATTTTTGCCAGCGGGTTGATTTCTACCAGCGTGGCATCGTTCTCGTTAAAGCATTGCCACATGCCTAACAGGATTTGTGCAGCCTGTTCAACGTCAGCATGGTAAAAGCCAATGTCAGAGGCCATACGGCGTGCGGCTTCGCTATCAAAATCATCAAGAGCGTTAATGTGTAAGCGTTTGACTGCTTCGGGGTGTTCGAGGGCAATCTGTTCAACTTCAGTACCGCCGTTTGCTGTAGCCAGCACGTCAAAGTCTCGTGATGAGCGGTCTACAGAAATTGATACGTAATATTCGTGTAGAACGTTTTTTGCTTCAGCGACAAGTACACCACTGACCTTGTGACCGTGTATGGTCATGGGCAGAATTTGCTCGGCAGCAAGAATTGCTTCTTCCTTGGTATGAGCGAGTTTGACACCGCCGGCTTGACCGCGATGACCAATTTTTACTTGTGCTTTGATAACGCATGGATACCCGATGGAATCAGCTGCTTCAGCGACTTCATGCGAGTTCTGAGCGAAAATGGCGCGAGGTGTGGGGATATTCTGTTCCTCAAGCAGTTCCTTCGCCTGGTGCTCATATAGATCCATAACTTCCCCCTCAATGATCTGCTGGTGATACTCGCGCCCATTTGCCTGTCGAGACGTATTTATATCAGGCAGGCATGGTGACCAATGTGCTTATTGGGCAGTTACCTAGGGTTTCAACACCGTTCAGGCCTTCCAGTTCCATAACAAAACTGAAACCGGCAACGAGACCGCCTTGTTTGATAATCAAGTCTTTGGCAGCTTTGGCGGTACCACCGGTAGCGATTAGATCGTCAACGATCAGTACACGTTGACCTTGGCGTATGGCATCAGATTCAAGTTCAATACTGGCTTGACCGTATTCCAGTGTGTAGCTTTCTCTGATCGTTTCGGGGGGAAGTTTGCCTTCTTTACGAATGGCAATAAAGCCTTTGCCGAGCTGCGCTGCCAAGGCGGGGCCAAAAAGGAAACCACGAGCTTCAAGCCCGGCAATTACGTCGATCTGATCCACAGGAACTGGCAAAGCAGCTTTTAATGCGTGTAGAAGAATGTGCAATCCACGCGAATCAGCAATCACAGGCATGAAATCACGGAAGATAATGCCTTCCTGTGGAAAACCGGGAACGGAACGAATTAGGGATGTCACGTATGCGGCATCCTCTGCACCTACCAGTTCAAGTTTGTTGATGCGAATATCTGATTGCGCCGCCATTGATAACCCTATTCTTTCCGTTCCCGGTATATTTGTTGGTCTACCGTTTTACTGATTAATCACTTGGTAGCATCGCCACTATCCGTAGCTTCAGTGTTCACAGTGTCAGCAACATCGGTCGTATTGTCAGCTTCAGCAACTTCTGCATTGACAACATCGTCAGTGGTGTTGTCTGCGGCTTCAATCTGAGTATTCTGCTCACTGTCAGCATCAGCGTCCTGATCGTCAACTGGCAGCGGATTACCGTTCTCATCCACTTCGTCATCGTGCACATAAGCTGGACGAATATATTCACGGCTGATGGCATTGAAAGTGAAACGCATGTTTGAACCTTCGGAGTCGATAACGATCTCCTCATATTCAGTGTCGACAGAGACGACTTTGCCGATCACACCACCAATCGTGATGACTTCTGTACCTGGCTGCAGGTTAGCGCGGAAATCTTTGCGCTCCTGCTGCTGTTTTTTCTGTTTGCGGGACTGCCACCACATCATAACGACGAGGAGGATAAGAATAGCGATCATAATCACGAGATCCACGACGTGAACTCCTTACGTGGTTGGCGCTGGATGGCGCTTGTGCATTGTCCAAAACTCAGATTTTAGAATAGCTTGCTGACATCATCGTGCGGTTTCTCATCGAGATGATTCCACGCTTTCTCGGTAGCTACACGACCTTTAGGAGTACGCACCAGAAAACCTTCCCGCACAAGATACGGTTCGCACACAGTTTCTACGGTTTCTGCCTCTTCACCGACTACAGCAGCCAACGTGTTCAATCCAACCGGACCACCATTAAAGTTGTGAATGATGACATCAAGTACGGCAATGTCTAAACGATCAAGTCCTTCGGTGTCTATTTGATAAAGTGCCAACGCTTCACAAACATCATCAGGGTTGATGACTTCCAAATCGTGAACAACCGCCCAGTCGCGCACTCGACGGAGTAATCGGTTGGCTACACGCGGCGTACCGCGAGATCGCCGTGCCAACTGTGCAGAAGAACCTTCGGCAAGAGTAACACCGAGAACTGATGCTGAGCGTTCAATGAGTTTCTCTAACTCATCTTGTGGATAGAAATCAAGATGGGCGGTAAAACCAAAACGTGCACGTAACGGTGATGGCAGCATACCTTCTCGCGTAGTTGCGCCAATAACGGTGAATCGTGGCAATGTTAACGGAATTGATGTGGCTCCTGGGCCTTTGCCGACCATAACATCAACACGAAAGTCTTCCATCGCAATGTAGAGAAGTTCTTCTGCAGCCCGAGGCAGACGATGAATCTCGTCGATGAACAACACTTCCCCAGCATCAAGAGAGCTGAGAATTGATGCCAAGTCACCGGCATGCTGAATAGCTGGTCCTGAAGAAACGCGAATGGATACCCCCAGTTCGTTTGCAACAATCATTGCCAGCGTTGTTTTACCTAAACCGGGAGGCCCAGCAAGAAGAATATGGTCAGGAGGAACATCACGTTTACGCGCTGCATCGAGAAACAACTGCAGTTGGGCTTTTAAACGTGGTTGGCCAATGAAGCCTTCTAATACATGTGGGCGTAGTTCTTCATCACTGACTGGTTCATTACCAACAGGAGAGCCAGAAACCATACGCAGTGATTCTTCATTGGCGCCGATGTTCTCTTGTGGGTACATCTCGTTATCTGCCATGACTGTCTGTGCCTACCTTCCACGATCCAACGACGCCAGTGCAAGTTTCAATACTCGAGGCACATCTTGTTCAGACAATGGTGTAACAATCCCTTGCTCTCGGCATACCTCGTCAACAGCTTTGTCGGCATCTTGCTGCCGCCAACCCAATGACATCAGACCTTCAACAACCTGTAGTGCACCTGTATCAACTTGCGTTGCAGAGGAGGCAGAGGAACCCTCGACTTGGGAAAGGTCAATTGACCCTTTTAATTCCAGAATGATTTTCTGGGCACCTTTTTTCCCTAACCCTGGTGCTTTGGCAAGCGCTGTGGCATCACCATCAGATACTGCTCGGGCAAGACGATCAGGCGATAATGTTGACAGTAGTGACAGCGCTACTTTGGGGCCGACACCGCTAACCTTCTGCAACTGGAGAAACATGCGTTTCGATGCTGGCGTTAGGAACCCATACAAAGTGATGGCGTCTTGCGAGACGTTAAGAGAGGTGTATACGCGAATATCTTGCCCAGCATGTATCGATGACAAATCAGCTGACGGCATGCGCGTCTCGTAGCCGACTCCCCCTACGTCAATTAGTGCAAGGTCGGATTCAACCGACACTACGCTTCCGTTGAGCATGCCGATCATCAGTCACCTCCGCATCATCGTACTCGAACATCTGTTCGACTATAGTTTACATGTCTCGTTGAGCGCCACGCCGGCGTGAGGCTTTTCGTGATGCGTCTGCCCACTGTCGTTGAGCTGGCGTCAAATGCTGTTCGCGTTCACCGCCTTGTAAAGCACCTTGTGGGCGCAATGCGTGGCAGATCGCGATTGCCAACGCGTCAGCAGCATCTGCTGGGTGCGGTAATGCGTTCAACCCCAACAAACGGGCTACCATGCGCTCAACTTGTATTTTTTCTGCCTTACCATTACCGCTTACCGCTAGTTTTGCCTCGGTTGGTGTGTGCAAAGCTACTGGAATACCGCGTTGTGCAGCTGCAAGCATTGCCAGTCCTGCCACTTGGGCTGTGCCCAACACAGTGTTGCGGTTCTCTTGAGCGAACACGCGCTCAATCGACACCACGTCGGGTATAAAACGTTCGATTTTGGTAACCAAACCGTTGTAGATCGCCAGTAAACGCAAATCTTGTGATGTTTGAGGGTCAGAACGGATTACATCAACATGAATAAACGAAAGCCGGCGTGGCGCGCCGGCTTCTATTACGCCGACCCCGCAGCGTGTAAGCCCGGGGTCGACGCCCATAATAATCACGTCTGATTACTCCTCGTCCAGCTGGGCCATTACATCATCGGATGCGGTCCAGTTGCTGTAGATGTTCTGTACATCGTCGAGGTCGTCAAGATTGTCAATCAACTTCGACACCTTGCGCGCATCGTCAAGACCAAGCTCGATCTCATTCTTAGGGTTCTGTACCAAGTCAGCGGAATCATAGTCGATGCCTGCATCTTG
>CAYQJZ010000027.1:0-9748 GCA_964417995.1 uncultured Bifidobacterium sp. | reverse complement strand
CCAGCGGGTGCATAACCTTCGTAGACGATCTCTTCATAGTTAGCACCGCCCGCTTCTTCGCCGGAGCCGCGCTTGATGGCGCGCTTAATGTTGTCGGCTGGCATTGAAGCTTTCTTAGCCTTAACGATCGCGTCATACAGCGTTGGATTGCCGTCCGGGTCACCACCGCCCAAACGTGCAGCGATTTCGATGTTCTTGATGAGCTTGGCGAACAGCTTACCGCGCTTGGCGTCGATAGCGGCCTTCTTGTGCTTGGTCGTCGCCCACTTGGAATGACCTGACATAATGCTCCTCGCAATTAACGGACAGTATGCAAACGAATTGATTGTAAGGCTCTTTGTTGACAAAGCGCAGGTTACGCAAATAGCGTCAATTCTCAGCCATCTGGCGTCGGACTTCACAAATGCGTTGGAAAACGGTGATAGTACCCAAAACAGCGAGCAGCGTAAGAGCGATAGCGAGTATGGCAATATACCCAGTCAAGCCGGTGAGAGCCATACCGATAAGAATGATTGCCAGCCGGTCAGCACGAGTAGCCACACCGCTTTTAGCCTCGCATCCCACTGATTCGGCACGAGCACGAGCGTAGGAGGTGACAAAAGAGGTCATGATGGAGTACAACGCCATGCCGGTGATATACGGTGTCACATAATCTGCCATCGGCCATGACGTACCAGCCCACTGGTTGTTATGCATGTTGGCGTACAGAATAATGCCGGCAAGCACTGACCAGTCAGCAATGCGGTCAAGCGTTGAGTCAAGGAAGGCGCCAAAACGTGTGCCACCGCCGTTGAGCGCTGCTATCGAACCGTCTAGTGAGTCAAAAAGAACAAGAATTGCTAACGTAAAAGCGCCAATAAACAACCATCCGGTTACTCCAGTGAGCAGAGCAACAACGATTGTGAGAAGAGATCCGGTGACAGTAATGGCATTTGCGCTGATATGCAGGCGCACGCACAACAATGCTATGGGGTTGATAATACGTTTCCATCCGCTACGGAATCGTTCAAGCACAGTGTCCTCCTCGCGGTTGGCAGCTTAACTGCCTCACATCACAGACAATAATTGTTGCCGTTTCAGATGATACCGCGTTGCTTTAACGTTTAAGGCTATAGATCACCGTTTAGTTAATATGAGAAGTGAACAATAATAGCGAACAGTGTGACGCACAGCGGTATATAGTTTTTACTACTACTCTGCTTGTGTGGCAGGCAATCCGAACTCCGGAGCTAAACGCTCGAATATTTCGGCATATAAAGCGCGCTGGTCAGACAGCAAAATTGGCATGGTACGTGTTTGAGCAACGATCGGCATAAAGTTAGAATCTCCATTCCACCGTGGTACTACATGCTGGTGCAGATGTGCAGCAACACCGGCTCCTGCAACTTCGCCCTGATTGATGCCAATATTCCACCCGTCTGGGTGGGAGGCTTCTTTCATAACTGTCATCGCCAATGTTGTTGCTTTTTCAAATTCAACAAGTTCAACGTCATTAAGATCGGTAAGTAGGCTGACATGACGATAGGGGCAGATCATCAAATGTCCGACGTTATATGGGTACAGGTTCATAATTGCGAACACATGTGTTCCACGCCAGGCAATCAACCCGTCTTCATCAGATGAACGTGGACCTGCGCAGAATGGACACTCCTTGCTTTTGGGCTTGGTGATGGCGTTGTCGTCATTACGCAGCACGTACGTCATGCGTTGCGGCGTCCATAAACGTTCGACGGTGTCTTCTGGTGGGGGAAAATTCGCTGGATCATCCATGCGCACCGTATTATCCGCATTATTCGTATTGTCCGTCATTGTTAGATGCCCCTCCCCTAATTTCTGCGGTCAATGCTTTTATTGCAGGCGGCGAGCTAGTTTTAACCAGCTCGCCGCTTATCCGCTTCATAACTACTGCCGTGTTGACTTCTGTTATGTTGGCTGCTGCACTAAACGTGTCAATATCCACACGTAACTACACGCGTGCTGCATCCAGCACCAATAATTGTGAGCACAACCAGTACCACTACTTGTACCGGCACAGCCCAAATTATTCAGCAGCAGTGGTGATTCCAACAGCAGCGCGAAAATCGTCTGCTGAACTGACCTGAACACGCTTGGCAATAGCGTCAAGAATCCATGTACGGGCCTGATCAACAGGTACTCCATTGAGCTGGCTGCCATCGCGGAAACGGAAGCTCACTGCATTCTTCGACATGTCATCTTCGCCGACAATAAGAATGAACGGTACCTTTGACTTCGAGGCATTGCGGATCTTCTTGCCGAATCGGTCGTCGGAATAGTCGACTTCGCAACGAACCATCTCGTCTTCCAACGATTTCACGAATCCAGCCAAATGCGGAGCAAATTCGTCAGCTACAGGAATGCCAAGCACTTGCACTGGGGCAAGCCATGCGGGGAATGCACCAGCGTAATGCTCCAGCAGAATTGCAAAGAAGCGCTCAATTGAACCAAATAGTGCACGGTGAATCATCACCGGACGCTGATGCGTGCCGTCAGCGGCAATGTACTCCAGATCGAAGCGTTCTGGCAGGTTGAAGTCAAGCTGAATTGTTGACACTTGCCAGGTACGGCCGATTGCATCGCGCGCCTGCACAGAAATCTTCGGACCATAGAAGGCTGCACCGCCCGGATCATCTACCAGCTCAAGACCGGATTCGCGAGCCACCTCTGCAAGTGTTGTTGTTGCTTCTTCCCAGATGTCATCCGATCCTACGAATTTGTGTTCATCCTTGGTAGACAGCTCCAAGTAGAAATCGTTAAGACCGAAATCCTTCAGCAGATTGAGTACAAAAGTGAGCAAATTCTTCAGCTCGTCGCGCATCTGCTCACGCGTGCAGTAAATATGCGAATCATCCTGTGTCAATCCGCGTACACGTGTTAAACCGTGAACAACGCCAGACTTTTCGTAACGGTAAACAGTGCCGAACTCAAACAGACGCAACGGCAATTCCCGGTAAGAACGTTGCCGAGATTTGAAGATGAGGTTATGCATCGGGCAGTTCATGGGCTTGAGGTAGTAGTCAAATCCCTGCTTAACAATGTTGCCGTCAGCGTCTTTCTCCTCGTCGATGCGCATCGGCGGATACATGCCGTCCTTGTACCACTGCAGGTGGCCGGAGATCTCATACAAATGCCCCTTGGTAATATGCGGGGTCTGCACAAAACTGTAGTGATGCTTGCGGTGCATCTCACGCGAATAATCTTCCATCGCGTTGATAATTGCTGCACCCTTAGGATGGAATACTGCCAACCCTGGGCCTAATTCTTCAGGGAAAGAGAACAAGTCCATCTCTTGGCCGAGTTTACGATGGTCGCGTTTGGCGGCCTCTTCCATGCGCTGCGTGTATGCCTTGAGATCGTCTTTGCTAGCCCAAGCGGTTCCATAAATACGCTGTAGCATCGGATTCTTTTCACTGCCACGCCAGTAAGCAGCAGCCGTACGTTCAAGCTTAAACGCTTTAATATAGCGAGTATTCGGCAGATGCGGTCCTCGACACAGATCCTTCCATACCGTGTTGCCTTCGCGATCAACGTTGTCGTACATACTCAGTTCAGCTTGACTGACCTCGGTAGCTGCTTCAGGATCAAGAGCAGCTTCTTTGTCACCGATCAGCTCCAACTTGTATGGCTGGTTAGCTTCTTCAGCGCGTGCTTCGTCTTCAGTGACAGCACGACGACGGAATGACTGAGAAGACTTGATAATACGCTGCATGCGTTTCTCAATATCTTTCAAATCACTTGGGGTAAACGGTTCGTCAACGTCAAAGTCGTAGTAAAAGCCGTTGTCTATAACCGGGCCAATGCCGAGCTTGGCGTCAGGACGAATTTCCTGCACGGCCTGAGCCATTACATGTGTTGCCGAGTGGCGCATGATTGCCAAACCGTCGTCACTGTCAAGAGCGATTGGTTCAATGACGTCGCCGGCGTGCAACGGCGTGTACAGATCACGCGGTTCACCGTTTAAACGTATGGCAATAATGTTTTTGTCATCGGAGAAAAGTTCAACACCGGTAACGCTGGCATCCACCTCCTTCCGTTCGTCGTTGATCATGATGGAGATGGTTTGTTCAGCCATGAGATGTCCTTTTGCTATCGGGGCCCGCGGTACCAATGTGCAGGCCTGGACGTGTATGCGACATCGGACACGATAGAAGCTCCGTACGACATTCAACACGAGACGACGTGACGTCAGCACGCACGATTAGGGCAATACCACACGCACGGTCAGTTAGTACAACACCGTACGCACGGTTGGTGCAATATCAATAATTGAGTTTTTGTGTGTGCTGGTTCTGCATAACTGGCGTGTTAGGCCTTGGCTTTTTCAAAGGGATATATCACGCCAAGCTGTGCACGACAGTCGTCAAGGATTCGCATCACATCAAGGGTCGCGCCCAGTGGTACATAACGGCTTTGTGTTAAGCCTTGCTGTATTTCGGAGGCTACAATGTCAAATTCGTTAAGATACGTGCCACCGCCGGAAACATGTACGTTTTTCCACGGCGTTCTAACTAGCGTGGCACGTTTGGCACAGTGGAATGAGCGAACGCGTGTTCGTGCGCGTGTACCTTCGATTAACAGCTGAGAACCGCCTCTGATATCTCGTATTGATACCGACGCGGTATATGATTCACCGGATGGGTAAGTGAAGGTAATATCTTCACCCCAGTCGATGCCTTGAGAAACATCACCAACGCAGGTGACTTCAGATGGCATTCCGAACAGTCGGTACATGTAGGTGATTGAATACACGCCCATATCAAGCAGAGCCCCACCTGCTCGATTCGGATCAGTAACGCGTGGCGCATAGAACTGGGTGAATAAGTGACTGTTCAGTTTAAAGCGAGTGATTAATCCGAATTCGCCGTCATCAAGCCATTGTTTAACCGTGTTGGCAACCGGTGAAAACCATGTCCACATGGCTTCAGCTACATATACGTGCTTGCTGGTAGCCAGGTCAATGAGTTCCTCAGCTTGGTCAGCATTTATGGTGAACGGTTTTTCGCATAATACGGGTTGTCCAAGCAAAATTGCCTGTTTGGCGTATTGATAATGACTGTTATGTGGGGTGACGATATACACGCAATCTACGCCGTCGGCGGTGATGGCCTCTTCGGCTGTAGCATAAGCTGTACTGCTAAAACGATGAGCAAAATTATTGCGGGTTTCAGCATTCCTGGAATACACCGAGACAATACGATGACGACCTGAACGTGTGATCTGTTTGGCTACTTTGTTGGCAAGTGTTCCACTGCCGATAAAACACCACCCACACGTTTTGTTCACGACAATCTCCCCTCATCGGGATAGAACACAGATGGAACAGGCCGCCCCATCCGGTGTGGGCGATACAAGGTTCGAACTTGTGACCTCTTCCGTGTCAGGGAAGCGCGCTACCACTGCGCCAACCGCCCAATCTGATAAGAAAGCCGCCATGCACACGCACAGCGGATCTCTTAGAGCGGACAACGGGACTCGAACCCGCGGTCTCAACCTTGGCAAGGTCGCGCTTTACCAACTAAGCTATGTCCGCAATTCTTGCATAACTGCAAACCTGTGACTTCGGCACGATAACCTGCCGAACTCACGAATGAGTAACTTAGCATCGCGTTGTCTCTTATCGCAAGCGTCGGCGTGTCGCTAAGTACGATAGCCATAAGTAAACGACACGCCACGATTTGCACGTTCCGTTTGTTGTTGTGTATGGTAACCACTCGTGGCCTGAACGGGTCATATTAAACTACGGGTGATTGGCGCAGCGGCTAGCGCACTTCCTTCACACGGAAGGGGTCGTAGGTTCGATTCCTACATCACCCACGTTTTTGATTTTCGTATTGCGGATTTTCTTTTGTAAGCACTGGTGTTCTACTGTTTTGTCGGCATGTCGCGCGAGCGCGTTAACCGTTCGGACTGTGGAAGTTCATGCAAGAAAAATGGGGTGTTGGATATACCCTTCGTGTATCCATCATGGGACCTTCGTGGACTAGCTGAGCATCAGTGTTTAAGCGTCGCACGTATACGCTTATAAAATGTTTTGAGCAGAGTTGGGGCATTCTCAAACAGTGTCGCCAAGATGGGAGCATTCCGCGCGTATCGTGCTTACTGCGCGACAGAATAGCCAACAAAGCTGCCAGGGAGTATTTGCGCGTATCGCTCTGACCTGCCCGGTGCCGGACAGGTCAGAGCCAGTTGTTCCCGTTGCCTCAACCTTCCTGAACTGGTACATACTGTGCGTGACCTAACCAGTCGACCACGACACTGTACTGGCATCGGCTACATAGTGAATGCGGATTCGATGGCCTCGTATTCGGCTGCGGTGATCGGCAAAATAGCGCCGTGGCGCTTCTTGAGTGTTCCGAAGTCGATGTCGTCGGCCATGCTCCAATCCTGTGGGTCACGTGAGCCCAGGTCAGCAGAGCGGAACGATAGGTACCCTTTGCCTTCGCAGTGCTGGTCGCACATCAGACCGAATGGCATCGCGTGCCCGTTGACGGTTTTGATGTCCGTGTCGTTGTATCTGAACAGCTCCGGCCCCTCCAGATAGTGGGACGAATACCGGCCGTTGCCGAGCGTGTCAGCGAGCGTACCGACGTATGACCATTGTTGTGGGTCGTCGGTGCGCTGCGTCTCGTAGGTGACGGCGTACGGGTTGCGTGTCTTTTCGATGGTGATCTGGTCGTCTTTGGAAGCGCGGTACCACCAGCCGCCATTGTCGCGCAGCATCGTGGTGTCGATGATGTCGTTGCGACGGTCGATCCATTTCACAGGTGCGGAGAAGGTGCGCAGGTCAGCGGATGTGGCGTAGTACATGTTGACGCGTGAGCCAAGCTCGTTGTTAAGCGCAGCCTCGGGGGTGTTTGCGGGGGCATCAGCGTTCGTGGCGGTGGCCCAGAAAACGATCCACTGATTACGTTCTGGATCCCATGCGGCTTCAGGGGCCCACGCCATGCCTGCGCCGGGAATCGTAGACGCCACGTCGACCAGACGCGGCTCACTCCAATGTGTCAGATCGTTCGAATCCCAAATCACTAAACAGGTGGAACCATCGACGGTGGAACGGTCGTTCGGCCCCCAACCACCGCGGTGATAGATACTCAAATCAGTGGCGAGAATGTGAAATCCCCCGTTCGGGTCGCGCACGATATGTGGGTCGCGTACACCGCGTTCACCCCCGTTCCATGTGAGTATAGGAGACCCTGCCGGGCGTAGGTCATGCCAGTGCATGCCATCGCGGCTGAGTGCGAAGTACAGCTGCTCGTCGGTGGGGAAGCATTCGTGTCCGGTGAAATAGACGAACAGGTAGGCTTCAGTGGGCATTCGATCTCCTTGTCCGATACGTTGGCTCCCTGCGATGCCGTGTGGTCTACTTGCGAATGGTGACAGTACACGCATCACAACAAATGTCGGCGCTACGCGTCGTATCGGCGGCGTGTCCTTCACACTCCGCTTTCTAGAATAACAACAACCTGCCGATACAACGTTGTTTTTGATGGTCGATGTCGGCTACTGACTACCTCTCCCCGCACATACCCCGTACGACATGGAAAGAAAGCGAACTGTAATGATCAATACCGCCAAGGCCTGGCGCCCACCAATGGGGTGGAATAGTTGGGATTCGTATGGTACCACCGTCACCGAAGCTGAGGTGCTCGCCAATGCGCGATTCATGGCCAAACATCTCAAGACCGTCGGCTGGAACACCATTGTGATTGATATCGACTGGTACGACCCGACCGCCCGTGCCCACGGTTACAACACTAATGCGCCGCTGGTACTTGACGAGTACGGTCGCCAGTTGCCCGATCCGGATCGATTTCCCAGTTCGGCCGGCGGACGCGGATTCAAACCACTCGCTGATGCCGTGCACGCGCTCGGGCTCAAGCTTGGTGTGCATATGATGCGCGGTATTCCGCGATTGGCTGTTGACCGTGATCTACCGGTGTTCGGTACCCCCCTACACCGCGCGCGACGTGGTTGATTATGACCATGTGTGCCTGTGGAATCCCGATAATTTCGGCCTTAACCATGCCCACCCCGGTGCGCAGGCTTGGTATGACGCGCAGATTGACCAGTTTGCCAAGTGGAGGCTGGATTTTCTCAAGGTTGACGACATGCAGACGCCGTTCCACGCCGACGAGATCGCTGCTTATCATCGGGCCATCACCAAAGCCGAAACTCGCCACGATCAGTCGATCACGTTGTCGTTGTCGCCGGGCGGCTGGCTTTCAACTACGTATGTGGACTTTCTGCGCGACCATGCCGAGATGTGGCGGATTTCCGACGATCTGTGGGATCGTTGGGAGGATATCTACCAACAGTTTGCTCGTCTGGCTCGCTGGGCACCGATGCAGACCAGTGGCGGATGGGCCGATGCCGACATGCTGCCGCTTGGGCATATTGGATTGCGCGCCGAACGTGGTAACGACCGGGACTGCCAGCTGACTGCGGATGAGAAACGCACTATGCTGGCCCTGTGGTGCATGAGCCGTAGTCCGCTGATGGTTGGCGGCGATCTGCCTACCAGCACGCCCGAAACCATCGCTTTGCTGGCCAACCCGGCGTTACGCGAGGTGACCGCCGGTTCGACGAACAATCGTGAAACCGTGCGCGAACGTATTTTTGCCAAGTGGTCCGACGAGACGACATTTCAAGGCGAATTGATCGTCTGGACGGCCGATGCGACCGACTGGGCTGACGGCACGCCAAGCGCTCACCCCGGCGGCTGCTACGTCGCACTATTCTGGACTGGCGACGAGCCGTACGAGCTGAAAGACACCTTCGAATTGCAATCCATCGTCGGTCTTGACCGCCGTAACTGTTCGTGGACTGTAACCGACCTTTTCGCCAGTGTCGCTGATCATGCCACGTCTGCCAACGTGTGTACAGAGGGCGATGATGTTGGACGCGTTGATATGTACAGCGAAGGCGCTGATGGTGCTGGTGCACCGAACGAAAGCACTGACGGTGTGGCACGTATCGAAGGCGAGGGGGGTGACCGTGTGATCCGTGGCACTATTCCACCCCATGGCGTGCTCTGGATTGCTCTGTATCCGCGTTGACACCGATAACGCAAGCCTGTGTTAGGGAGAGTATGCCCCTACTCAGTACCCCATCTCCCCCCTTCAGAGGGAGGAAGCCGGAAAAGTCTCAGACCATAGGCCAAAACGTGTTGATGGATAATCCCAATCTGTTTTCCCTGTCGTGAGTGATACAGCTCTACCCAAACAATTCTCTTGCCCTACTGTGTTGGTCCATTTTTGCTATTCCACACCATTGTGTTCTCGTCACGGGGCATTTAACCGTATTCATAGCTCGTTATGTGACCATGGGGAACTTTGAGAGGGTCTTAGGCTATCTCTTGTCTAGGAAAACTATTATTAAAACCATCAACACGTTTTGATCGGGTGCAAAGTTGGGTCATTCCAACTTTCAGACCATATTTACAAAGCGTGAACAGCGCTAATGCTGAAAACCATCAATACTTTTGGGCCTACAGCTCCATTTTGACCTACAGCGCCCAACTTTGCACCTGACCAAAGTCTCCCCTACAGCGTGGGTGGACCAGGTTTCCCCAGTTTTGTGCGTGTTTGTAAGCTCAGTTACGAACGCTCTTCGAGAGCATGAACCTCTCAACTAGGAACGCAAGAAATCACAGAAAACAAGACATAGTGAACATAACAAGGGTGGGCGATACAAGGTTCGAACTTGTGACCTCTTCCGTGTCAGGGAAGCG